>DATKAG010000369.1:0-12475 GCA_035498355.1 Myxococcales bacterium
TCGTCCAGGTTGGAGCTGGTGATGGCGAGGAACTTGAGACGCTCCAGCACCGGCACCGTCGGGTCCAGGCTCTCCTCCAGCACCCGCTCGTCGAAGGCCAGCCAGGAGAGCTCGCGATTGATGAAGAACTTCGCGTCGTTGAGGTTCTGGGCGGGGGAGGGCGGAGGGCCGACCTCCGGAAGAGGGACCACCGTCAGCCCCGCCGGCGGGGTGGCGGGAACGGCCGCGATCGGGGCGGCGCCCGGAGGTCCGACGACGTTTCCGTCCATGGTTCGACTGTACTCGGGGGCCCTTCCCTTGACAATCCGACGCGGTGCGTTATATAGGGAGCGTCAAGGGTTAACGCACTGCGACGAGAAAGGGGAGGTTCCCATGAGCGAGTTCCAGACGAAGATCCACGAGGCTTTCCAGCAGGCCCAGAGCAAGGCGGCCGCCCGCGCCAAGGAGTGGGAGCAGGAGGCCCGCAAGGTGTTCGAGACCCTGGGCGACCGGGCCCAGGCCGAGTTCAAGACCTTGGTGCAGACCGCCCAGAAGGGCTCCCGCGGCCAGATCGCCATCCTCGGCGCGGAGCTGGAGAAGCTGGGCAAGAAGCTGCAGGAGATCGCGGCGAAGACCGCCGCCAAGGCCGCGAGCGCGGTGAACGGCCAGACGCCTCCGGGCGCCAACCCGCCCAACTAGGTTCGGTTGAGGTGGGACACGTCGCGCACGTGTCCCGTGGGCGTAGCGCCCACCTTTCCCCCGGCCGGCGCCTTGTCGGCCGGGGCGGTCGGCTTTAGCGTCGGTGGCCTTGGCGGTTCTGCCGGGGGTCCCGGCCAGGGAGGGGCATGACCGCAAGAAACGCCACGATGGTCGCGATCGTCGCCGTGTGCGGCGCGCTGCTCCTTGCAGCGGGGTTGGGGCATGTCTTGCCCTCTCCCCGCCAGCCGGCGAACGTTCCCCAGGCGGTCGACGAGGCACCCTCTTCCCGCAGGCTGACGGAGGGCGACATCGACCTCTTGCTGCAGCGCGTCGCGCGCCGGCTGGATCCCGAGCTGCGGGCCAGGCTGGCAGAGGCGGTGTCCTCCGAATCGGAGCGGGCGGGGTACGACCCGCTCTTCGTGCTCGCCCTGGTCTCGGTGGAGAGCAACTTCCGCCCCCACGTGTCCAGCGAGCGCGGCGCTTACGGCCTGATGCAGCTCAAGCCTTCCACTTTCGCCTGGATCGCCGGCCGCGAGCCGGACATCGGCGACGGGGCGGCCGTGAGCGAGGACCCGGTGGTCGACGTTCGCCTGGCCGTGCGCTACTTCCGCTGGCTGGAGAACCGCTTCCACCGGCGCGAGGAAGCGCTGATGGCGTACAACGCCGGACCCGCGCGGATGCGCCACTACATCCGCGCCGGCATCCCCTCCTCGCTGCGCGAATACCCGCGGCGCGTGCTGCGCGAGTACCAGCGGCTGGCCCGCCTGGCGGGGTCGCCGGATCCTCGCGCCGTGGTGCTCGCTCGGGCAAACTGAGGGGGTGAGCGTTCTCCTCTGCCTGCTGCTCGCGGCCTCGCGCGCGGCCATCGTGGAGGGCAGGGTCGGCGAGCCGGGCGGAGCCGGGGCGGCCTTCGCCCAGGTCCGCCTCGCCCAGGGCGAGCGGCTGCAGGCCGTGCGCACCGGCGGCGACGGGACGTTCCGCTTTCGCGCTTTCGGCGGCAGGGGAGCGCTGACCGTCACGCTGCCGCAAGGCTGGACGGCCCGCGGCCCGCTCTCCCGCAGCGTCGGGCCGGCGGTGCCGGGCGAGGTGATCCACGCCGACTTCGCCGCCGTCCCCCGCCGGCTGTTGCGCGGCCGGCTGCTGGTCGCGGGCATGCCCTTGCCCGCGGCGGCGCTCCGGGCCGGGGCCGCGTCCGCCCGCACCGACGGAAAGGGACAGTTCGTCCTCGAGGATCTTCCCGCGGGCACGGTGGAGATCCGGGTTTCCGCTCCGCCCTTGATCGCCCACGCGGAGCTGCCCGCCGGCCCGGCGGAGGTGTCGCGGGACCTGAGCCTGGAGGTCCCCGACTTCGCTTCGCTCCGCCTCACTCCCGTTCCCCAAGGCGGGGAGATCTGGCTCATCGCCTCGCTGCTCCGGGAAAAGCGCTTCTCTTCCCGCTCCATCGCCCAGCTGGAAAGGCTGGCGGCGCTGGTGGCGCTCGATCCGCGGTTCCGCCTGGCGATGGTTGCGCCCCGGGCAGAGACGGCGCGCGGAGCGCAGGCCGCCGCCCGCTTGCAGCGCTACCTGGTGGAGAGAGGGCAGGTGTCGGCCGAGCGGCTGGCCTTCGCCACCGGCGAGCTCGCTCCTCCCCGGCACGTGACGATCCTTCTGGCAAGGGTGGAGTCGCAGTGACTGCCTCCGTCGCGTCCTTCCTCACCCAGGCGCAGAAGAAGGGCGCGGAGCTCCCTCCGGCGCTCTCGGGCGCGCTCCTGCTCGCGGCCGTGCGCCTCTCCGCCGAGAAGCACCAGGGGGTGCGCCCCTACCAGCTCCTGGTGGACGACGACGGCACCCTGGAGCTGCTCCGGGGCGACACCCCGGCCACCGACGGGTACGCCGCTCCCGAGTTCCGCAACGGCGCGGTCCTCTCCGACGACGCGCGGGTGCTGGTCTTCGCCGCCGGGGCGCTGGGGTACGAGCTCATCACCCTCACCACTCCCCGCCCGGGGGAGGAGGGTGCGGGCCCGGAGGTGCGGGGGCCCCTGGCCCCGGTGATCCGCAAGGCGATGGCCGAGCGGCAACACCGCTACAAAACCCTGAAGGACATGGCCCGGGCCATCGAGTCCATCGGGGGGCGTCCCACCCTGGAGGAGGAGCGGCTGATCCTCGCCGCGGTGGCCGCCAGCACCCAGCTTCCTCCCGCGCAGAAGCTGGCGAAGATGGAGCTGCAGAAGCTGGCCGCCACCGACGCGGTGCCCTCTCCTCCCACCGCCCCCGCCAAGGAGGCGAGGGCCGCCCCCTCGTTCACCCAGGTCTGGGATCCGTTGGAGCCGCAGGCTCCGCCGCCGAAGGCCCCGGAGCCTCCCGCGCCGGCCCCGGAGCCCGCTCCCGCGCCCAAGGCTGCCGAGCCACCCCCGGCGCCTCCTCCTCCGCGCCCGGAGCGCAAGGCGTTGGGGCCGGCCGTCGCCGCCGTGGAGGCGGAGGAGCGGGCGCGCGAGCTGGCCCAGGCCTTCGAGTCGCGCGGCCGTGAGCTGGCCGAGGTCCGCGCCCGGGTGATGATGCTGGAGGAGCAGGTGCGCTCCTCTTCCTCGCCGCCGCCCCTGGCCACCCCGGTCTCGTTGGCCACCGAGGTGCAGCAACTCCTCGATCGCCGCAACTTCGCCGAGGCCGAGCGCGCCCTGCAGCATCCCTCGGTCAACAATGACCCGGCCCTGCAACTCCTCCTCGGCCAGACGCTGTCCTCGATCGGTGGCGCCGACGCCGCGAAGCTGGACGCCGCCGCCGCCGCCTTCCGCCGCGCCTCCGAGCTGGATCCGAAGTGGGCCCGTCCTCACGCCTTGCTGGGCGGCATCCTCCTCCGCCAGGGCAAACGCTCAGATGCCCGCACCACCTTCCGCTCCGCCTTGCAGCTGGACCCGGCCTGCCCGGAAGCCCTCGCCGCAATGGCGAGCCTCCGCCCCCGTGGCCCGCTGATGGCGCTCTCCGCGGGCGCCGCCGCACTCGCCCTCGCCGCAGTGCTCCTCGCATTCCGCCACTCTCCATCGCACAACGCCCAGACCCCACCGGCCCAAGCCCCCGGCCCGCAGGCCCAAAGCCCCGAGTCACAGGCCCCAAGCCCCCCGCCCCTGAGCCCCGCACCACCCGGGCCCCAAGCCGCAAGCCCCGGACCCACACCCGTACCCGAGCCCCAGACCCAGAAGCCGGAGGTCACCCTCCGCCTCCCTGAACCTGGACCTGGCCCCGAACCCGAACGGAAGACCCGCAAGCCCCCCAAGCCCAGGAAGTCCCAAAACCGCGCCGCCGCCGAGCAGGAGTCCGCCCGCGGCGAAAAAGCCCTCCGCTCCTTCGATACCACCTCGGCCCGCGCCGCCTTCGCCTCCGCCCTCCAGCTCGACCCCAGTCTCCCTTCCGCCCACCGCGGCATGGGCATGGTCTACGTGCTGCTGGGCAAGAACGCCGAAGCCAAGGCCGAGTACACGCGCTACCTCCAGCTCGCCCCCGACGCTCCCGACCGCGAGCAGATCTCCCGCGTGCTCTCCCGCTGATTGCGCTTCGAACGGCGCCCGGGAGCCCCTACACTGCCGCCGCATGAACGCCTACACCTTCCGGATCCCGGAGCCGGAGGCGCGCCGCATCGAGGTCGAGCTGCAGGTCGATTCCCGCGGCTCGCCCACGCTGGACGTGCGCCTGCCGGTCTGGACGCCCGGGAGCTACCTGGTCCGCGAGCACCAGCGCCACATCGACGGGCTGCGCGCGCAGGGCGAGGGCGGCGAGCTGCCGGTGGACAAGGTGGACAAGCACACCTGGCGGGTGCGCTGCGCGGGGGCGCGCACGGTGCGCATCGCCTACCGGCTGCACTGCTTCGAGCTGACGGTGCGCACCAACCACGTCGACGCCAGCCACGCCTTCCTCAACCCCAGCGCGGCCGCCGCCTTCGTGGTGGGGCGGGAGGAGGACGCCTGCGCGGTGCGCCTGCAGCTTCCCCCGGACTGGAAGGCCTGGGTGGCCCTGCCGCTGCAGGACGGCGCCTTCGTCGCCCGCGACTATGACGAGCTGGCCGACAGCCCCTTCGAGTGCGGGCCGGAGAGCTCGCACGGCGTGCACTCCTTCACCGCCCAGGGCGTCGCGCACGAGCTGGTGGTCTGGGGCCGGGGCGACTTCGACGCCCGGCGGGTGATTCCCGACCTGGTGAAGGTGATCGACGCCGAGGCGGCGATCTTCGGCGGCCTGCCCCATTCCGACCGCTACCTCTTCATCCTCCACCTCAACGACAAGGGCCGGGGCGGGCTGGAGCACCGGCGGAGCTGTGCCCTGGTGGTGCCCCGCTTCTCCTTCGTGCAGAAGAGCGCCTACGAGGACTTCCTCCTCCTCGCCGCTCACGAGTTCTTCCACCTCTGGAACGTCAAGCGCCTGCGCCCCACCGCCTTCACCCCCTACGACTGGACGCGGGAGAACCACACCCGGCTGCTCTGGGCGATGGAGGGGCTGACCTCGGCCTACGAGGTGGTGGCGCTGCGCCGGGCGGGCCTGATCACCGCCCAGCGCTTCCTGGAGATCTGGGCCGAGCGGATCACCCAGCTCCTGCGCACCCCTGGCCGGCTGCGCTCCTCGCTGGCCCAGGCCTCGTTCGACGCCTGGATCAAGCACTACCGGCCAGACGAGAGCACGGCCAACACCACCGTCTCCTACTACCTGAAGGGCAGCGTGGTGGGCTTCCTCCTCGATCTCACGTTGCGCAAGCGCACCCAGGGGGCCCGCTCGCTCGACGACCTGGTGCGCGCGCTCTTCGAGAAGCACGGGCGGGCCCCGGGGCTTCCCGAGGACGGGGTGGAGCGGGCCGCGGTGGAGCTGACGGGCGATGCCTCGCTGCACGAGTGGTTCCGGCGCGCGGTCTACTCCACCGAGGAACTGCCGCTCGAAGAGGCCCTTTCGGGTGTGGGCCTGCAGGCGGTGATCGCGCCCGCCTCCTCGGCGGACGACAAGGGCGGGGCGGAGGGGAAGCCGGCGGACGCGCCGGACCCCGAGACGCGGGCGCGGGCCTGGCTGGGGGCGACCCTCAAGGAGAAGGGCGGCGCGCTGGAGGTGGCGGCGGTGGCCGAGGGTTCGCCGGCCCAGGCGGCCGGCCTGGCCTCGGGCGACGAGGTGGTGGCCGTGGACGGCTTTCGCGGCGACCTCAAGCAGCGCCTGGGCCGGGCCCAGCCGGGGCAGGCGGCGCGCCTCTCGCTGTTCCGCATGGACGAGCTGCTCGAGCTGCAGGTGCGATTCGCGGCGGCCCCGCGCGACACCGTCACCTTCGTCCCCGCCCGCGGAGCCACGGCGGAACAAGTGGAAGCCCGGGAGCGGTGGCTGGGCGCACGCTGGCCCGCCGAGTGATTGCGCGGCGGACCGCCCGCGAGTAAACACCCCGCGTGCGCGTCACGGAGATCTTCTACAGCATCCAGGGCGAGTCCACGCTGGCGGGCGAGCCCACGGTCTTCGTGCGCTTCACCGGCTGCGACCTGCGCTGCCGGTACTGCGACACCGAGTACGCCTTCTACGGCGGCCGGCAGATGACCCGGGAGGAGATCCTCGCCGAGGTGGCCCGGCATCCGGCCCGCTTCGTCTGCCTGACCGGCGGGGAGCCCACCCTGCAGAAGGAGCTGCCCGATCTGGCCCGGGACCTGCTCGACCGCGGCTACCAGGTCTCGCTGGAGACGCACGGGCAGCGCCCGCTGGGCGCCATCCCCGAGGGCGTGCGCAAGATCGTCGACCTCAAGACCCCGGGCTCGGAGGAGGCGCACACCGACACGGGCATCTTCCGCAAGCTGGCCGCCGGCGACGAGGTCAAGGTGGTGGTCTGCTCGCGAGACGACTTCCGCTGGGCGGTGGACAAGCTGGACGAGCTTGCGCTCTGGGGCAAGGTCCCCGTGCTCTTCTCTCCCTCTTACGGCGAGGTGGCCCCGCGCGACCTGGCGGGCTGGATCCTGGAGAGCGGGAAGCCGGCCCGGCTGCAGCTCCAGCTGCACAAGCTGATCTGGGGCGAGGAGAGGGGGCGATGATGAGGCCCTGCTACGTGGTGGACTCGTTCGCGGCCCGGCCGCTTCTGGGGAACGCCGCCGGCGTGCTCCTGGACGGCGCGGGACTGGACGCCGAGACCATGCAGCGCATCGCCGCGGAGCTGAAGCACAGCGAGACCGCCTTTCCCTTGCCCGCGCGCGAGCCGGGCACCGATCTGCACCTGCGCTGGTTCACCCCCGAGTCGGAGGTGGCCTTCTGCGGCCACGCCACCCTGGCGGCATTCCACGTGCTGGTGGAGGAAGCGGGGCGCATTCCCGTGCCCGCGGACGGAGCGGCCCGCATCGCCTTCACCTGCAAGAGCGGGAAGCTGAACGTGGAGCTCTCCCGCCTGCAGGGGAAGCTGCGCATCCTCATCGAGACCCCGGCCAGCCGCTTCGAGCCGGTCCAGGTGCCCGGGGCGCTTCTCGCCTCCCTGGGGCTGGTGCCCGAGGCGCTGGATCCGCGCTGGCCGCCCCAGAGGAGCCTGGTGCTGGAAGGCAACCTCTACCTGGCGGTGCGCGATCGGGGCGCGCTGGCCCGCTGCCGGCCCGACGGGGCGGGGCTGCAGGAGATTGCCCGGCGGATGGGCGTCGCGGGCACCGTGGTCTTCACCCTCGACCCGGAGCCCGGCGTGGACGCGGCCCTGCGCTGCTTCTTTCCCGGCTACGGGATCCTCGAGGACCCGGTCACGGGCAGCGCGGCCGGGCAGCTCGGCTCGCTCTTGCAGTCCCTGCGGCCTTCGCGCCTGCCGCGCCGGCTGCTCTTCACCCAGGGGGACGAGATGGGGCGGCCGGGCAGCATCGAGGTGGAGGTGCGCGACGACGCGGGCAGCGCGCGGGGATGGATCGGAGGAAACGCGGTCACCGTCCTGCGCGGGGAGATGGAGCTGTGAAGTCGCGCCGCGCTCCCAAGGCGGAAGCCGCCTTGCGCCGCCAGCTCCCGGCGCTGCGCGACGTGCACAGCGAGCGGGACACGCGCAAGCTGGCGCTGGACCGGGCCGGGGTGAAGGGGCTGCGCTATCCCATCTGCGTGCTCGACCGGGCCCGGGGGCTGCAGCACACGGTGGCCGAGATCGACATGAGCGTGTCGGTCCCGCAGCGGCGCAAGGGCGCGCACATGAGCCGCTTCGTGGAGCTGCTCAACCGGCGCCGGGGGGAGATCGACATCCGCAAGTTCCGCTCCCTCTGCGCCGAGCTGCGCGAGGACCAGGACGCGGACGCCGCGCACGTGGAGGTGCGCTTCCCCTACTTCCTGGAGAAGAAGGCCCCGGTCACCGGGGCGGTGGGCCTGCTCGACTACGCCTGCACCTTCGGCGCCAGCGTCTCCCGCAAGAGACGCGACCTCTGGGTGGCGCTGGAGGTGCCGGTCACCACCCTCTGCCCCTGCAGCAAGGCGATCAGCGAGCACGGGGCGCACAACCAGCGCAGCGTGGTGGCGGTGCGGGTGTGGTTCGAGCGGTTCTTCTGGATCGAGGACCTGATCGCGCTGGTGGAGGACTCGGCGAGCTGCGACCTGTACGCGCTGCTCAAGCGGCCCGACGAGAAGTACGTCACCGAGCGCGCCTGGTCGCGGCCCCGCTTCGTGGAGGACCTGGTGAGGGAGGTGGGCATCCGCCTCAGGGCGGACCGGAACTTCCCCCGCTGGGAGGTGGAGGCGGAGAGCTTCGAGTCCATCCACGCCCACAGCGCCTACGCCACGCTGAAACATCCTTGACCGACCGCGGTATTGCGGCGACGCTCGGGGGATGCTGACGCTGCTCCTCGCCTCCGTCTTCCTCAACGGGGTGAACATCGATACCTTGCGCTCGCAGAAGTTCGAGAAGTGCAGCGCCGTGCGCATCGACGAGCGCGGCGACATCCACCTGGAGTGCCCCGGCTACCAGGTGGAAGGTCAGGCGGCCCCCCCACCTGTCGCGGCGCCCGCCCCGGCGGCGGTTTCCGGGGCCATCACCCGGCGCTACTGGCTGGTGACCGAAGAGAAGGACGGGGCCGCCACCCAGTACGAGGTGGACGTGTTCGTCAACGGAAAGTTCCTCCGCAAGATCCGGGCGGGCGAGCCGCAGGTGGCGATGGAGATCACCAGGGACCTGCACCCCGGGGTGAACAAGGTGATGTTCGCCTCCACCAAGAAGATGGACGGCGGCCGCCGCAGCGTCTCCCCGCAGAGCTGGCTGAAGCTGGTGGTGGGCGAAGGGGAGGTGGGCGGGGGAACCATCACCATCGACAACCCGCTCTTCGAGACCCGCCGCACCGCCGCGGATACCGACAACCTGAACGAAGAGTTCACCCTCCAGGGCCGCTGAATGCTCCAGGAAGATCCCAGGATCACCCACCTGCCCGCCGAGCCGCAGCGGATCGCCGCCCTCTACCTCGCCACCAACCAGCCGGTGGTGCAGCCGACCGGGCGAACCGCGCAGCCTGCCCAGGCCTGCGTGGTGGCGTTGCGGGTGGGGCAGGCCTTCCGGGTGGTGGTGGCGCTCACGCTCTCGGAGAGCGGGGAAAACGTGGTCTACGCCGGCCCCTCGGTGAAGCAGACGGAGGTGCAGCAGGCGGTGGAGGAGGCGCTCAACTTCGCCGAGAGCATGGGGTTCATCCTCGACGCCAGCGGCTGGACCAACCTGGACGAGGCCCACCGGGCCGAGCTCCTGGAGCGCACTCCTGCCTTCTGGCCGCCCGCGGCGGTGGAGGAGGTCGCCCAGGAGCCGCAAGAGAGGCAGGCGGTGGAGGATCCGCTGCAGGCGGTGGCCCGGCTGATCGCGGCCTTCTGCTTGCTGCTCGTGGTCGCCTGCTCCGGGCTCTCGGCCGAGCAGCGGGCGCAGTCGGCGGAGATCCACCAGCAGCTCGGGGACAACCTGCTCAGCCAGGGCGACCCGCAGGGGGCGATGAGGGAGTACCTGCAGTCGGTGGACTTCGAGGAGACGCCCGAGGCGCACCTGGGGCTGGGCGTGATCTACTCCTGGTCGCTGGGGCGGCCGGAGGACGGGGAGAGGGAGTTCAAGCGCGCCCTGGAGATGCGGCCCGATTATGCCGAGGCGCTGAACAACCTGGGAGCCCTCTACATCCAGCGCGGCCGGTACGCGGAGGCCATTCCTCCCCTGCAGCAGGCGGCCAAGGACCCGCTCTACAAGTCCCGCATCCTGGCCCAGTGCAACCTGGGCTGGGCGCTCTACAAGTCGGGGCAGGCCGACCCGGGGATCGGGGAGCTGCGGGCGGCCCTGACCGTGGCGCCGAAGTACTGCATGGGCTGGCGCCAGCTGGGGACCGTCTATTCCGAGCAGGGCAAGCTGCAGGACGCGGGCCAGGCCTACGGCCGGTACGCCGAGGAGTGTCCCGACGTGGGCGACGCGCACCTGCTCCTCGGCAAGGTGCTGGCCCGGCAGCAGAAGGCCAAGGAGGCGCGCCTGGAGTTCGAGCGCTGCGCGATCCCCAAGCAGGAGCGGGACAAGCCGGTGGCCTCGGAGTGCGCGCGATTCCTCAAGGAGCTGGGCTCGCCCTGACAGCCCGCGCAGGCGGGTGCTAGATTCTTTCGATGGACACTCTCGAGAAACTCTCGGGCATGCCCGCGCTGCTGGCCCAGGTGGCCTCGCGGGTGCCGGCCGAGCTTGCGCGCGTGCGCAGCGGGCCGTTCGCGCTCGTCGAGCACGCCTGGCACCTGGCAGAGCTGGAGCGGGAAGGGTTCGCAGAGCGGGTGCGCCGGCTGCTGGAGGAGGACGATCCCTTCCTGCCCGACTTCGACGGGGAGAAGATCGCCCGCGAGCGCCGGTACCTCACGCTCGACCTGCAGGCCGCCCTGGACACCTTCGCGTCGGCGCGGGCGGAGACGCTGCACCAGTTGCGCGCGGTGCGGGATGATCAGTGGCCCCGCTCCGGGCGGCAGGAGGGCGTGGGCGTAGTCTCGCTGGCGGAGATGCCGCGGCGGATGCTGGACCACGACCGGGCGCACTGCAACGAGATCGCCGACCTGCTCGCCGATCTGGTTCCCCATCACCCGCTGCTCCCCGCCCTTCGCGCGCTGGCGCAGGGCGGGCCCCAGAGCTCGAAGGCCGCCTGACCTCGTGGACCTGAGAGCGCACCGCGTGGACGCTCTCGTGCTCCGCTCCATCGCCTACGGCGAGGCGGACGCGGTGGTGCACCTGCTCGTGCGGGGCCGGGGCCGGGTATCCGCGTTCGCCCGGGGCGCGCGCAGCTCGCGCAAGCGCTTCGGCGGGGCGCTCGAGCCGTTCCAGCGGGTGGAAGCGCTGCTGGCGGAGCGGGAGGGGCAGGAGCTTTGGGCCCTGCGCGAGGCGCGGGTGGTGGAGGGGCACGGCCGGCTGCGCGAGGACCTGCACCGCATCGCCCACGCCGGCTACGCGGCGGAGCTGATCCACGATCTCACCCGCGCGGGGCAGCCCGCCGACGGGCTCTTCGCCCTGCTGGAAGAATTCCTCACCCGGCTGGAGCAAGGCGCGGCCACCAGCGCGCGGCTGCGGGCGCTGGAGCTGCTCGCGCTGGACGCCGCCGGCTTCGCTCCCGAGCTGGCGGCGTGCGCCCGCTGCGGATCCCAGGTCCCCTCGGGTCGCACGGGCTTCGATCCCGACGCCGGGGGCATCGTCTGCGCCCGCTGCGCCCAGCAAGCCCGGCCGCTGGCCCTGACGCACGGGGCGCGCGCGGCGCTGGGGCTCTTGCGGGCTGGCGGGCTGGGGGCGGCGGACGCTCCCACCTCTGCGGACGGTTCGGGGCGCCCGGCGGACGGGCGCGCGTTCGAGGACGCCTGCGCGCAGGCGCAGAGGCCGCTGGGCCTCTTCCTCCAGCACCACCTGGGCCGCTCGCTGCGCAGCGCGGAGTTCATCGCGCAGGTGGGGGCGCCTCAGTAGCGGAAGGTGGAAGCGAGAAAGACGTAGAGAAAAAGCTGCTGCACCGAAGCCGCGTGGTACCCGGTGGGGTCCACGATGCCGGTGGGGTCGTTGGGGACGGCGGTCTCGCCCGTGCCATAGGAGGCGGAGACGCCCAGGTGCGAGAGCGAGTGCTCGCCCAAAAGGCCCAGGGCCAGCGTGGCCCCGTAGAGGGAGACGTGAGGCTCGCGGCTGGAGCCCGAGGCCAGCGATCCGTCCGGGTTCAGGGAATAGCCGGGGGCGGCGCTGCGGGAGGTGAAGAAGCCCATGGCCAGCGCGTACTTCGGGCCGAGCAAGAGCTCGGCGCCGGCATTGACGTCGAGCACCGGCTTGCGCTCGATGTGGTCCTGCAGCCGCAGCCGCTGGGCGATGTCCGCCGGGACGCCGAAGCGATCGTAGCTCGTGCCCAGGTGGCCGGTGAGTTGCGCGGAAACCGTCCAGGTCCCCGGCTTGCGCCAGGCGGCGCCCAGGCGGGCCATGGCCGGTACGCTGGCCTGGCTTTCCACGCTGCTGGTGTGGACGACGACCTGGTTCGGCGTCCCGGGGACGCTCACCACGTCCTGGACGGTGACGTCCCCGCCGGAGTGCAGCGGCACGCCGGGAAGCCCCACGGAGGCGCCCAGAGTCCACTCGTCGGACAGGCGATACTTCGCTCCCAGGAGCAGCACCAGGCTGCCGGTCTGGAAGGAGGCGTTGGCGTGGTAGACGCCGACCGCCGGGTTCGCCGGGTCGCCCTGGACGTTGAGCGCGTCTTCGGTGGTCTCGTAGAAGCGGAGGACGTATTGGAGCGCGGCGCCGAGGTTGAGCCGGTCGGTGAAGCGGCCCGCGGCGCCGGCGGCGACGATGAACGTCCGGTCCAGCACCCGGGTGTGCACCTGGAAGGGATCGCTCGCGTCCGAGCGGAAGGAGCGGAAC
>DATKAG010000370.1:0-5842 GCA_035498355.1 Myxococcales bacterium
GCGCGGGCTCGAGGAAGACCGCGGCGATCTGGCCGGGGTGGGCCCCGAACAGCGCCCGGAGGCTGGCCAGGTCGTTGTAGCGGAAGCGGAGGGTGAGGGGCGGCACGCTGCGGGGGATCCCGCCGTCGAGGGTAGTGGTGCAGATGAACCAGTCGTCGTAGGAGAAGAAGGGGTGCTCCCCGGCCATCGCCACCAGGTCGCGGCCGGTCGCCTTGCGCGCCAGCTTGAGGGCCGCGGTGTTGGCGGTGGACCCGTCCTTGGTGAACTTCACCATCTCCGCGCCGGGGATGGCGGCGAGGAAGGCCTCGGCGCACTCCAGCTCGGCGACGGCCGGCCGGGTGAAGTTGGTCCCCAGCTCCAGCGACGCCCGGACCGCGTCCACCACGGGCGGATAGGCGTGCCCCAGCAGCACCGCGCGCAACCCCATCCCGTACTCGATGAACTCGTTGCCGTCCGCGTCCCACACCCGGCAACCCTTCCCCCGGGCGATCACCGAGGGCCCCTCCGCGGGGAACTGGTCGGCCCCCTTCGCGTAGGTGTGCGAGCCTCCGGGCACCAGCTTCTGCAGGCGGGCGGCAAGCTCGCGCGAGCGCCTGAACTCGGGGATGGACGGCAAGCGGGACTCCTTTCAGCTCAAGAGCGAGACGACCTCGGCGGCGATCGCCAGCGAGGCCGTCAGGCCCGGGGATTCGATTCCGTACAGGTTGACGAGGCCGGGCACGCCGTGGCCCCCGACCCCCTGGATGAGGAAGTCCTGCGCGCCGCGGCCGTCCGGCTGGAGCTTCGGCCGCACGCCCACGTATCCGGGCTGCAACGCCCCTTCCCTGAGCCCGGGCCAGTAGCGGCGGATGGCGGCCTCGAAGGCGGGCTGCCTGCCCTCGTCGAAGGAGTAGTCGACGCCGGGGACCCACTCCACGTCCGGCCCGAAGCGCGCCCTGCCGTCCAGGTCGAGGGTGACGTGCACCCCGAGCCCGCCGGGGACCGCCACCGGGTACACCAGGTGGCGGAACGGGCACGCTCCCGAGAGGACGAAATAGTGGCCGCGCGCGTAGTACGCCCCGGGGATGCTCGCGGGGGGAAGGCCGGCGAGCGTGCTCGCCACCTGCTGTGCCCAGGGGCCGGCCGCGTTCACCAGGGCCGCGCAACGGATCCTCGCGGGCGTCTCCCCGCCCACCTCGAGCTCGAAGCCGCCTTCCTCGATCCGCCCCCCCAAGAGGGGCGAGCGCAGCGCCACCGCCGCGCCCGCGCCCTCCGCCTCCCGGCGGAAGGCGGCCATCAGCGCGTGCGAGTCGATGATCCCGGTGTCGGGGCTCCAGAGCGCGCGCACGCAGCGGACCTCCGGCTCCATCCGCCGCGCTTCCCCCTCGTCGATCAACGACAGGCCGCGCACCCCGTTGCGCGCGCCGGCGGCGCGGTAGGACTCGAGCGACCCCACCTCCGCCTCGGAGACCGCCACCACCAGCTTTCCCAGCCTCCGGTGGGGCACATCGCGCGAGGCCGCGTACTCGTAGAGGGCGCGCGCTCCCGCAACGCAGAGGCGCGCCTTGAGCGAGCCGGCCGGGTAGTGGAACCCGGCGTGGATCACCTCCGAGTTGCGGGAGCTGGTGTGGGTGCCCGGCCGGGACTCCCGCTCCAGCAGGACCACCTCGCGCCCCGAGAGCGCCAGCGCCCTCGCCACGGCCAGCCCGATGACGCCGCCGCCGATCACCGCGGCATCGAAATCCTTTTCCCTTCCCCCCACCGGGCCGATTCTACCGCACTTCCGGCCCGCTTCCCGCACCCCTCGTCCCCGTGTTACGGGTAGGAGGAGGGGGAAAACGCATGAAGGTAGTCCTGTTCTGCGGCGGCCTGGGCATGCGGCTGCGCGATTACTCGGAGCGCATTCCCAAGCCGCTGGTCGAAGTCGGAAACCATCCCATCCTCTGGCATTTGATGAAGTACTACGCTCACTTCGGGCACAAGGAATTCATCCTCTGCCTGGGGCACGGGGCGCAGGCGATCAAGACGTACTTCCGCACCTACGACGAATGCCTGGCCAACGACTTCGTGCTCCAGGAGGGCGGGCGCAAGATCGACCTGCTCCGGCGGGACATCGACGACTGGCGCATCACCTTCGCCGACACCGGCATCAACTCCAACATCGGGCAGCGGCTGATGAGGGTGCGCCAATACCTGGGCGAGGACAGGGAGTTCCTCGCCAACTACGCCGACGGGCTGGCCGACCTCGACCTCGACCGCTACCTCGACTACTTCCACAACCGGGGGAAGATCGCCACGATGGTGAGCATCCCGGCGCCGCACACCTTCCACGTCATCGAGGCCGACGGGGAGGACCAGGTCCGCCACCTGCAGCTGGTGAGCGAGTCGAAGGTGCGGGTGAACGGCGGATTCTTCGCCTTCCGCCGGGAGATCTTCGACTACATCCGCGAGGGGGAGGAGCTGGTGATCGAGCCCTTCGCCCGCCTCAGCCGCGAGCACCAGCTGCTGGCGTACCCCTTCGACGGGTTCTGGCGGAACATGGACACCTTCAAGGACAAGATGGCGCTGGACGAGATCTGCGCCAAGGACCGGGCGCCCTGGCAGGTGTGGAAGAAGAAGTGAGCTAGGTCCGGATCAGCGCGCAGCCGATCACCCGGTCGCGGCCCACCAGCTCCACCGTGTGCCGCGCCGCCGCCACTTCGGTCTTCCCCAGGGCCACGCAGATCAGCACCGCGTCGGCGGCCAGCGCCACCGGCAGCGCCAGGGGATTCGCCACCACGGAGTCGAGGGCCACGATGGTCGCGTCGCGGGAAGCGGCCTCGCGGGCGGGCCCGCCCCCGCCCGGGGTGTTCACGGTCCAGACCGGCGCGGCGTCGTTCCCCGCCATGTCCATCACCAAAGAGGCGATCCGGGCCAGGTCCAGGCCCTCCGCGTTGATCACGCGCACGGGATTCATGCGGATGAAGCCGCCCACCTCGCCCAGCGCCTTGGCGATGGGCAGCGCCGACTGCCCGGGCGCGGCCGGGACCACCACCAGCGTCCGCCAGTCGCGGCGGCGGGTGGCGAACCAGAGCTCCTGCAGCTCCCGGGGCGGCAGGGCGGGCACGCGGGCCACCGCCTCGCGCGCCACCGGTCGGGCGACGCTCATCCTGGAACGATAACCCGCCTGCCGGCCCCGAGGGAAGCTTGCGGTAGAGTGGGAAGATGCGCGTGCGCATCGGATCGGTCTGGATCGACGCCCTCACCGAGGAGACGGCGCTGGAGGCGATCGACGCGCTCCGCGCCCGGGGCGGGGGGATGGTCTTCACCCCGAACGTGGATCACATCGTCAAGGTGGAAGGCAATCCGCAGCTCCGGGCCGCCTACGACGCGGCCGACCTGGCCATCGCCGACGGCCAGTGGGTGGTGTGGGCCTCGCGCCTGCTGGGGACGCCGCTCCCGGTCCGGGTGGCGGGGTCGGACCTGGCGCTGCCGCTGGCCCGCAGGGCGGCGGAGCGCGGCCGCTCTCTCTATCTCCTGGGCGGAGCGCCCGGGGCGGCTGAGGAGGCCGCCGCCCGGCTGCGGCGGGAAACCTCGGTGCGCGTCTGCGGGTACGACGCCCCTCGCATCGACCTCGATTCACCCGACGACGAGGTGGCCGAGCGCATCGCGCGCGCAAAGCCGGACTTCGTCGTCGTCGCCCTCGGCTGCCCGAAACAGGAGAGGTGGAGCCTGCGCTACCGCGACCGGCTGCGCCCGGCGGTGCTGCTGGGCATGGGGGCCACGGTGGACTTCCTCGCCGGCAGGGTGCGCCGGTCGCCCCCCTGGGTTTCCCGCCTGGGGATGGAATGGCTGTTCCGCCTGGCGCTCGAGCCGCGCCGCCTCGCCCGCCGCTACCTGGTCGACGACCCGCGCTTCCTCGCCCTCTTGATGCGCACCCGGCGGCTCCCCCGTTCCTCCCGGATCAGGGCGACAGCCACACTGTAATTGGAGACGAGGAATCCGCTGTGCTCTGAGCGGGTTGCGAGCCATCACAAAGGGCTTGTTGACCCGTTGGCAGGTTCAGACCTACAACACGCGACGGAAGAGGGGGGCATCCGGGGAGCTGCGTGTCCGCACGACACGCGCCGACCCGGAGCCAGAAAACCAGGAATGGTCCAGATCGGCGAACCGCGCCACTCGCGCATCCGGCTGACGCCCGGCTTCACCTCCCGGGTGAACCTGGCCACCGATCTCCTGGTGGTGATGGGCGCCACCTTCGCGGCGCACGCCTGGGTGTGGGGGCTGCCCCTGGGGAGCGCCAAGACCACGCTCTTCTGGACGGGCATGGCCCTGGTCTCCGCCTGGGTGATGACCGCGGCCGCCCTCCGCCACTACGCCGCCTTCGCCTTCGAGCGGAGCCTGCTCGACGACGTGGCCATGATCAGCACCCAGGTGGCGGCGATGATCACCGTGCTCGCGCTGCTCCAGCTCTTCGCCGGGCCCAACGCTCCCTTGCCCCCCATCCCCGTCTTCCTGGTGATGGTCTGGGTGCCGGCCGTCCTCCTCCGCCTGGTGCTCTTCCGGGCGGTGGCGGGGCGCGAGGAGCCGGTCGAGGAGGTGCTGCTGGTGGGGATCGGGCCCATCGCGCGCCTCACCGCCCAGGACATGCGGCAGCGCGGGCGGCGACTCGTGATCGGCCACCTCCGGCTGCCCGACGAGAACGGCAAGGAGACGGCGGTGCTGCAGCGCAGCTACGCCGCCGACGGGGCCGAGTGCCGCGTGCTGGGGCCGGCCGACTCGCTGGAGGACGTGCTCCGCACCCAGCCGATCGACGAGGTCTACCTGGCGGCCAACAGCCGGAAGAACGGCGACGAGATGCAGGAGGCCATCCGCACCTGCGAGAAGTACGGCATCCCCTTCGCCCTGCCCGCCTATGCCTTCCGCCTGGAGCGTGCGCAGGTGGTGGATGCCCGGGCCATCCCCGACGGCTACCTGCACTACCAGAGCACCCGGCTCCGCCCCTCGCAGATGGCGATGAAGCGGCTCTTCGACATCGTCGCTTCCGCCATCGCCCTCTGGATCCTGATGCCGCTCTTCCTGGTGGTGACGGCGGCGATCAAGCTCACCTCCCGGGGCCCCGTCTTCTTCCGCCAGGTGCGGGTGGGGATGCACGGCCGCACCTTCAACATGCTCAAGTTCCGCTCCATGGTGGCGGACGCGGAGCGGCTCAAGGCCCGGCTGGCCGAGCTGAACGAGCAGAGCGGCCCGGTCTTCAAGATGCGCCGGGACCCGCGGGTGACCACCGTGGGGCGCTTCATCCGCAAGTACTCCATCGACGAGCTGCCCCAGCTGATCAACGTCCTGCGCGGCGACATGAGCGTGGTGGGCCCCCGCCCGCCCGTGCCCGACGAGGTGCTCAAGTACGAGCCCTGGCAGCGGCGGCGCCTCTCGGTGCGGCCCGGCCTCACCTGCATCTGGCAGGTCTCCGGGCGCAACCAGATCTCCTTCGAGCAGTGGATGTACCTGGACATGCAGTACATCGATCACTGGAGCCTGGCTCGTGACTTCCACCTCATCTTCCGCACCGTGCCGGTGGTGATCAGCGGAAGAGGCGCCAGCTGATCGGGACCCAGCCGATGGAAGCGGCCCACAAGCGCGTCCTCGTGGTGGAGGACGATCCGGACATCCGCAAGCTCATCCGGCGGTACCTGGAGAAGCTCGACCTGGCGGTCGACGAGGCGGCGACGGGGAAAGCGGCCCTCACCCTTTTGGAGGGGCCGGCGCCCTCGCTGGTGTGCCTGGACCTGATGCTGCCGGAGTCGAGCGGCTACGCGATCTGCGAGCACATCCGGGCCACCCCCCGCCTCTCCGGAGTGCGGGTGCTGGTGATCTCGGCCCGGGC
>DATKAG010000371.1:0-3905 GCA_035498355.1 Myxococcales bacterium
TTGAACCGCAATGTCAATCCCTGGGTGCGACCTTTAGCCCCAGCGATCGGGCCCTCACCGCGCCCCGTCCGATTCGGCGTCGGAAGGCGGCCGCACCTCGGCCCACTGTTCCGCCGTGGGCTTCAGCACCGCGCTCAGGGCCTCGCCCACCCCGCCGATCATCTCCCCGCTGCAAGGGGCCGAGGAGCACTCGAGCTTCGCCGAGGTGGCCGCCCCGTCCCCCTGAAGCTCCGGCCGCACCAGGCCCACCCGGCAAGGTTTCCCGGTGGGGATGTAGAGCGTCGCCAGGCCGTCCAGCAGTCCTGCCCGCGCCTCCCAGGCTACGCCGCCGCAGACCGCGCGCACGGCCACCTTGGCCCGCGGTGCTCCCTGCGGCCGCACCACCTGGGCCACGATTCGCGCCGGCCGCTCCACCACCGTGGTCCACATCGCCGGCTTGCGCGGCACCACCGTGACGATGCCGGTCTGCACGCCGGCGTAGTAGCGGTCCGGCGGGGTGACCTCGCACCTCCAGGCGCCCTTTGCCAGCCCGGGCCACTTGGCCTCGCCGAAGACGTCGGTGGTGCCTGCGTACGAGGTCTTCCCGTCGGGCGAGGTGCAGCGCACCTTCGCGCCCGGGATCGCTTCCTTGCGGTCGTCCTGCACGTGCACCAGAAGCGGCCCGGGCATGCGGAAGAGCAGGCCGAGGATCACCACCACCCCGGCGATCACGCACACCACCACCGCCGCCTCCAGCTTCTGGGGCAGCCGGTAGCTCCAGAACCAGGGGGTGAACCCCGCGTGCTGCCGCCCCACCCCGTTCTTCACGGCAGGTACTCGGCGCGGTTGTTGTCGGTCTCCCACACTTCCACCTTGCAGATGCGCACCCGCCCGTCGTCGAAGCGCTGGCCCAGCTGCTCGCAGAGGAAGCGGGCCAGCTCCTCGGCGGTGGGATTGCGCTCCCCTTCGCGGAAGGGCTCCACCTCGTTGATGTTCAGGTGGTCGAAGCGGCCGCAGATCTCCGTCGCGGCCTTCTTCAGCTCGCCGAAGTCGATCACGTAGCTGGTGCGGTCCAGCTCGCGCGCCTCGGCGTGCACCAGGATGCGGTAGTTGTGCCCGTGCAGGGCCTCGCACTGCGTCTCGCTCAGCCTGACCTGGTGGGCGGCGCAGAACCAGAGCTGCTTTGCCACGCGATACATGGGGCGCGACCCTTACGCTGCGTCGTGCACCTTCCGCAAGAACCCCCAGCGGACCAGGATCGTCTTTCCCTGCATCTCCAGCATCCCCCGCCGGGTGAAGTCGCTCAACGCTCGCGAGACGGTCTCCCGCGAGGTGCCGATCAGGCCGGCGATCTCCTGCTGCGTGGGCCGCTCCTTGATCAGCAGCCCACCGTCCACCGGCTCGCCCTGCTTCTGGGCGAGGTCGCGGATGGTGCGCGCCACCCTCCCGTAGACGTCGAGCAGGGCGAGGTTGCCGATCACCTCGTCCGCGTGGCGCAGGCGGCGCGACATCTCCGCCAGGATGGCCAGCGCCGTGGAGGGATGCGAGGTCAGGTGCGTCTGGAACGCCTCCCGGTCCAGGCCGAGCAGGTCCGAATCCTCCACCGCCACCACGTTGGCCGAGCGGGGCTGCTTGTCGAGCAGGGCCATCTCCCCGAAGAAGTCCCCCGCTTTCATGATGCTGAGGATCACCTCGCGGCCCGTCTCCCCGTAGAGCACCACCTTCACCTTGCCCCGGGCGATGACGAAGAGGGCGTCCCCGGCCTCCTCGTGGCTGACGATCACCGAGCCCGCCCCGGCCGACTTGTGCCAGACGCGCCTGGCCAGGTCGGCGATGGTCTCCGCCGGCAGCTCGTGGAAGATCGAGACCTGCCGCAGAAGCTGGAGGTTGTCCAAGGGCGCTCCCGTCCGGTGCGACAGAAAGTCTCGCCCATCGCCCGGGACCTGACAAGGCGGCTTGACCCCACCTCGCCCCGGGCCTATCACCGCCGCATGCGCGCCACCGTCAACGGCGAGCCGATGGACCTGCCCGACGGCCTCACCGTGGCCGCCCTCCTCCGTCACCTGGGCGTCAAGGGCGACCGGGTGGCGGTGGAGCGCAACGGCGAGGTGGTGAAGAAGGCGCGACACCCCGAGCAGACGCTGGCCCCGGACGACGTCCTGGAGATCGTCACCTTCGTGGGCGGAGGCTGAAGATGGATGAGCTGGTCCTCGGCGGGCACCGCTTCACCTCCCGGCTGGTGGTGGGCACGGGCAAGTACAAGGACTTCCCCACCATGAAGGCGGCGCTGCTGGCGAGCGGGGCGCAGATGGTGACGGTGGCGGTGCGCAGGCTCGACCTGCAGGCGCAGGGCGAGGCCTCGCTGCTGCACTGGATTCCCCGGGACATGATGCTCCTGCCCAACACCGCCGGCTGCTACACGGCCGAGGACGCGGTGCGCACCTGCCGGCTGGCCCGCGAGCTGCATCTGGGCGGGGAGAACCCGCTGGTGAAGCTGGAGGTGCTCTCCGATCCGAAGACGCTCCTGCCGGACGCGGAGGCCACCCTGGCGGCGGCGAAGCAGCTGGTGGCCGAAGGGTTCCGGGTCCTGCCCTACGCCAACGACGACCCGGTGGCGGCGAAGAAGCTGGAGGAGGCGGGCTGCGCGGCGGTGATGCCGCTCGGCGCGCCCATCGGAAGCGGCCTGGGCCTGCGCAACCCGTACGCGCTGCAGATGATCCTCGACCAGGCGAAGGTCCCCGTGATCGTCGATGCCGGGGTGGGCACCGCCTCCGACTGCGCCCTCTGCATGGAGCTGGGCGTCTCCGGCCTTCTGGTGAACACGGCCATCTCCGGGGCGAAGGACCCGGTGGCCATGGCGCAGGCGATGAAGCTCGCCACCGAGGCGGGGCGCCTGGCGTTCCTCGCCGGGCGGATCCCGCGCAAGCTGTACGGAAGCGCCTCCAGCCCGCTCGCCGGGGTGATCGGCGCGGCGTGATCCGGCTGTACCTGATCACGCCGGAATCCGGCGACCCCCGGCCCGCGGTGGAGGCGGCGCTGGCGGTCCTCCCCCGCGGCTCCGCCGGTGTGCAGCTCCGCCAGCCGTCCCTGGGCGGGCGCGAGCTGCTCGATCGGGCCCGGGCGCTGGCCTCCCTCTGCCAGCGGTACGGAGCGGCCTTGCTGGTGAACGACCGCGCCGACGTGGCCCTGGCGGCGGGGGCGGACGGCGTGCACCTGCCCGCCCGCGGCCTCTCCCCGAAGGACGCGCGCGCTCTCGGGCTGCGCCTGGTCGGAGTGAGCGCGCACTCCCCGGCGGACGTGGAGCGCGCGGCCCGGGAAGGGGCCGGCTTCGCGGTCTTCGCGCCCGTCTTCGACACGCCGGGAAAGGTGGGGCAAGGCGAGGAAGCGCTGGCCCGGGCCTGCCGGGAGGCTCCCATCCCCGTGCTCGCCCTCGGCGGCGTGGACGCGGGCAACGCCGCCCGCTGCATCGAGGCCGGCGCCCGGGGAGTGGCCTGCATCCGCGCCGTCCTGGGAGCGCGCGATCCCGCTGCCGCCGCCATCCGTCTCTGGCAGGCGCTCTCGCTCGCCCTTTTCTTCTGCGCCTTCAGCGCGCGCGCCGACGACTCGCGCTACCAGGACTACCCCGTCGGCACGCGCGCCATGGCCCTGGGAGGGGCCTTCGTCGCCCTGGGCGACGATCCCAGCGGCCTCTACTACAACCCGGCGGGAATCTGCGACACGCGCCGGCTCAACGTCAGCGTCAGCGCCTCGCTCTACGGCATCGAGCGCCAGAGCACCACGGGCCACCTCAACATCGGCGCGGGGACGTTCTCCATCGCCGGCCTCAACGAGCTGAACGTCATCCCCGGGGAGGTGGGCGCGATCAAGGGCGGGGGAACGCTCGACGACAGGGGCACCTCCTTCGCCTACGGATTCGACCTCACCGT
>DATKAG010000372.1:0-18801 GCA_035498355.1 Myxococcales bacterium
CGTCTCCGAGAACCAGATCCTGGCCGTGCACATCTGGGACGCGGTGGTGAGCAATCCCTCGGCTTCCCTCGGCGGCGCCTCCGCCTCGACGAGCGACACCACCCTCACCCTGTGGGGCATCGGCCCCGAGTACACCTACTACACCCCGCAGAACATCTACTTCTCCATCTCCCCTTCGCTCACCAAGATGTCCGTCTCCGTCTCGGGATCCTCGGGAGACACCAACTGGGGCTTCGGCCTGCGCGCGGGCCTGGGGAAGGAATGGTGGGTCTCCGACCACTGGGGAATGGGACTGGTCGGTCAGCTCACCATGAGCTTCAACCAGGACCAAGGAACCAATCCTCCAACCTGGAGCAGTTGGGCGTTCACGGCGGCGTTCTCCGCGACGTACAATTAGCCCCGGCCTTCCGAGGAGGTTCTCATGAGAGTCGCCCGATGGGCAGCGGTATTCCTGGCCGGCGCGGCCTGCGCGCCCAGCACCCAGGTCCGCCGCATGGACGTCAACGAGGTGAAGGACGTGAGCGGCCGGTGGAACGACACCGACGCGCGCCTGGTGGCGGAGGAGATGATCCAGGACAGCGTCTCCCGCCCCTGGCTGGCCGACGCCCAGCGGCGGCTGGGAGGCCCGCCCACGGTGATCGTCCAGTCGGTGCGCAACAACAGCATGGAGCACATCGACACCGGCCTCTTCGTGGAGGAGCTGCAACGGGCGCTGATCAACTCCGGCCGGGTGAAGTTCGTGGCCAGCGCCGGCGAGCGCCAGGAGCTGCGGGCGGAGCGCGCCGACCAGGATCTCAACGCCTCCGAGGCGACCCGCAAGGAGCACGGCGAGGAGGTGGGCGCCGACTACGGCCTCTCCGGGGTGATCAGCTCCGTGCAGGACAAGGAGGGCGGCGAGTCGGTGGTCCTCTACCAGGTGAACTTGAAGCTGGTGGACGTGAAGACCAACCAGATCGTCTGGAACGGGCAGAAGAAGATCAAGAAGAACGTCTCCAGGGCGTCCGCGACCCTGTAGGGGGGATGGGGCGATGGGGAGGGGGAGCGCAGCGGCCGCCGCCATCGCCGGAATGGCGATCGCCTGCGCCGCCGGGCCCACGCACGAGCAGAAGGCCTCCCTGAACGCGCTGATGGCCGCCCGCGACTTCACCGGCGCCGCCCGGGTGCTGGAGGCCACCAGGGGCGACCGCTACGCCGACCGCGACGCGGTGCTCTACTGGCTGGACCTGGCCGCCGTCCTCCACGACGGCGGCGACTACCAGGACAGCGACCAGGCCCTCGACTCCGCCGAGCAGCGGATGGAGGAGCTGTACACCCGCAGCGTCACCAAGACGGCGGGGACCTTCCTCCTCAACGACGCCACCGACGACTACCGGGGAGAGCCCCACGAGCGGGCGCTGTTGCACGTCCTGCGGGCGCTCAACTACGCCTACGTCGGCAAGACGGACGAGGCGGTGGTGGAGGCGCGCAAGGTGAGCGCCTTCCTCGCCGAGCTGACCAGCACCCTCTCCACCGGCTACGCCTACCGGGACGACGCCTTCGCCCAGTACCTCAGCGGCATGCTCTTCGAGGACTCGGGCCGGGCCGACGACGCGCGCATCTCCTACCAGGCCGCCCACGCCGCCTACGCCGCCTACGCCAAGGCGTACGGGACGCGCGAGCCGGTCTGGAACATGGGGCCGCTGGGGCCGGACGAAGGAGAGGTGGTCTTCCTCCATTACGCGGGCGTCGCTCCCCGCCGCGCCTCGGAAACGATCCAGGTCGCCTGGCGCGACGCCCTCTTCGCCGTCCGGGCCAGCGGGACCGACGAGGAGAAGGCCCGGGTGGGAAACGCGGTGGTGGCCGGCCTGAGCGCGCACTCCATCACCGTGGCCTTTCCCCGCCAGGTGCAGGACCCCTACAGCATCGCCGGGTCGGAGATCCGCATCGGGGATCGGCGCGCCCCCACGCTCCTGGTGGAGGACATCTCCGCCATCTCCCGGCAGGCGCTGGAGGACCGCAACGGCGCCATCCGCGCCAGGGCCATCGCCCGGGCCGCGCTCAAGTACATCATCGCCACCGTGGCCGAGGAACAGACGAAGAAGCAAGCCGGGGAGGGCTGGGGATTCATCGCCGGCATCCTTGCCCGCACCACGGCGGCGGCCACGGAGATCGCCGACACCCGCTGCTGGTCCACCATCCCCGCGCAGATCCGCATGGCCCGGATCCGGGCCCTGCCCGGGACGCAGGTGGTGCAGGTGCGGTATTCATCGCCGGCGGGCGTCTTCACCAACGCCGAGTCGCTGACGGTGAACGTCAAGCCGGGACGCCGGACCTACGTGCACGTCCGCACGGCGATGTGAAGGAGGCTGCCTTGCTCCCCAAGCTTTTCGCCTTGTCGCTCGCCCTGGCCTGCGCTGCCCCCGCCCCCGCCCCCGCCGCCGCCAGCCGCAAGCCCGACTGGATCGACCGGGAAAGCGCGCAGTGGCCCCGGGAGATGTACGTGCTGGGGGTGGGCAGCGCCGACGATCGGTCGGCCGCCGAGGACCGCGCCCGCGCCGACCTGGCGCGGGTGTTCGAGACCCGGGTCTCCTCCACGCTCTCGGCGAACGAGTCGGAGTCGAGCTCCACGGCCACTGGCCAGGCCGACACCCACAGCGAGCAGATCTCGGTGAGCGACGAGACGCGGTCGACCACCGACAAGGTGCTGGAGGGGGTGGAGATCGTAGAGATCTGGCAGGACCCGCAGTCCCGGCAGATCTACGCCCTGGCGGCGCTCGACCGGCAGCAGGCCGCCTCCCGCCTCGACGCCCGGATGCAGGCGCTGGAGGAGAACGCCAAGCCGCTGCGCGCGCGCCTTTCCACCCAGGACAAGGCGGACGGCCTGGCCGCCGCGCTGCGGCTCTTGCGCGCCGAGCGCGACCGGCAGGCGGTGGTGCAGGACCTGCGGATCGTCGTCCCCAACCGCCCGCCTCCTTCGGGGACCACGGAGACGGCGGCGCGGGAGTTCATCTCGCGGCTCTCGGTGGCGGTGGCGATCAGCGGGGACCAGAACGGGATGGTCCGCGACGCCCTGGTGAGCGGCCTCACCGCCGCGGGCTTCACGGTCAAGCCGGACGCGGAGAATCCCGACCTGCGGGGAGTGGCCACGGTCTCCGTGCAGTCCCTGGGGCTGAAGGACGGCTGGTACTGGTCGCGAGGAAACGTGGGGGTGGCGCTGCAGGATCCCGCCTCCAGCCGGGTGGTGATCAACCTGACCTCGAACGTGCGCGACGCTTCCAAGGTGGCGACGGAGTCGGACCGGCGGGTGCTGAAGAAGCTCTCCGACAAGGTGCGGACCGACGTCCCGGCGGCGGTGGCCTCGTGGGCGGACAAGCAGCCTTAGAGCCTGCGCAAGGCTACGCCCAGGCAAGCACCAGTTCGCGACGCGCACCCGCGTCCGAATGGTCAGTGACAGGACCAGGCGAATTCGACGCGGGTACGGAATCCGTCTGCGACGAGGACGTACGACTCGTCGTTGTCTCCTGCACTCGCCAGAAGATCAACTCCGAGTGCCCGTCGCCGTCGTAATCGCCGGCGTCCAGCAATGTCATTGCCGTCCCGAGGAACACCGTCTTGCCGGACGTCTCGAGGCCGAAAGTGTGAACCAGAGGATCGGCTACTTCCTCGTCGCCGTACTCGCAGAGCGAGTTCCGCTTTGGGGCCATGACGAGAGACACGATGCGCGCGCCGTTCCTGGACCTGTAGCTCTGGACGGTCCTCACCTCGTTGTTGGCGTATGCCCGGCGAGGCAGGACGGCGCCCGCCTTGTCGCACGTCTCGATCTTCGGCAGCCTTGCTCGGAGCGCGGGCACCGCCCTTTCAAGCATCTCCGGCGGTGGCGGGTCACGCTTCCAGGAGTCGGGATCGCTGACGTTGGCGCGCGAGGTCGCGACGAGTGGACGGTACACCGAACCGGTCGGCACCGTGTCGCCGGAGAGAGAGATCGAGGAGGCCGACGTCTTTATAGAACAACGCGAGTCGCACCAGCTTGAACTCGAGGCTTCGGCGGTGTTCAAATGTGGTCAGGTCATTTCAAGCAGCCACCGCGAGCTCACCGTAGCGTCTTACGCCGACCCGCAGCATCCAGCAGCACGGCTCGGCGACGAGCGGCGGCGAGTCGCCCGCCCAGGCGGTGGAGCAAAAGGGGTCGATCCCCGTGGGAGCGGGCCGGCCGTCCCTTGAGGCGTGCATGCGCCAGTTGTCCAGCACGTAGCGGACGGCGTTCGCCGCCTCGCGCGGCGAGCGGAGAAGGTGCGCGTGATAGCGGTCGACAAAGACCTGGCCCTTGCGGCCCATCACCTTGTTCAGGGCCCGCGCCATCCGTACCAGCAGGCCCTTGATGGCCCGGCCCAGCGCGATCTGGTCGGCGGCCTCGACGATGAAGTGGATGTGGTTGCCCTGGATGGAGAAGTGGATCAGCCGCACGCCGAACCGGTTGCAGCCCTTCAGCAGCGCCTGGCGCAGGGCTCCGTGGAAGCAGCGCTGCGAGCGCAGGTTCCAGACGTCATCGCAGACGCGGGTGGTGACGTGCACGGCTCCGTTGCGGAACTTCAGCCGCACCCTGTGCTTCACGTTGGGCCGCGCCGACTTCCGCTTGCGTCCCGCGCCCTTCCTCTTTCCACCCCACTGCCGGAACGGAAGCTCCTGCTGAACCTTCTTCATCCTCCCAGCGTAGCAAGGGGGTCGGACATCGCCGCCGGCACCACCACTGCGGATCGTTGCCCGTTCACCCTGGGCGCGCGATGTCCGCCCAACCAAACTTGAACGGGCGGACAAGCGATCCGGCGGATCAAGCAGAAACCGGCTCCCGGTCATTCCAGCTCTGCTGGCCTCAGCAAGGTCGCCTCGAGTGCGGCCTCTTTTGCCCGCGCCGACGACGCTGCCAGCCCCACTGCTTTCCGGCTTCCTGGCGGCCCTGGACTAGAGTCCTTTTTCCTTCAACCACGCCAGGCTGTACTCCGCCAGCTCGCGCCAGCCGCTGTCGATGACCAGCGAGTGGCCGCGGCCGGCGAATTCCTTCAGCTCGGTGATCGCGGGCGACTTGCTGTACGCCCGCAAGGTGCTCTTCACCAGCACCGGCGGGACGGTGTTGTCCTTGTCGCCCGAGACCAGGAGCAGGGGGCCGCGCGTCTTGTTCTCCACGTTCACCCGGGTGGCGGAGACGGGGTTCAAGGTGGCGGTGGCCGCCTGGAAGAGGGGTCGGGCAGGGGCGGGCATGGCGTAGCGGGCGTACAGCTCCTTCGCCTCCTCCTCGGGGACCGCGTTGGTGAAGCCGAAGCGGAACTGGTGCTCGGTGAGCGAGACCGCGCGCTTGAAGTTGAGCGGGTTCCCCAGCACGGGGAGCGAGGAGCGCAGCGCGGAGAGTGGGAGCTCGGGCACGCCCTTGATGGGCGCGGGGTCGATGGCGATGGCGGCCACCGCCAGGTCGCGGCCGAGCAGGTTCTGCACGAGCAGGCCACCGAAGGAGTGACCGATGAGGATGGGCTTCTTCTCGAACGCCTTGAGCTGCCCGGCTACGTACTGGGCGATCTCCCCCACCCCGTAGCCGGCCACGGCCTCCGAGTGCTGCCGGGTGGCCTCGGTGGTCTCGGCGTCGCCGGGCCAGCTGGCGGCGCGGGCGTCGTAGCCGTGCTCGCGGAACAGCTCCACCCAGTTGCTCCAGGACTCGGCGTGCAGCCAGAGTCCGTGGACGAACATCACGGGAGGCTTGGGAGATTGGGGCGCCATGGGCGGTCCTCCTTCCTGGCGGAAAGGGGACTATCACAAGGAGCGCGCCCGCGAGCGCGGATCTTTCAGGGCGCGGGAGCGGGGGCGCCCGTCAGGTCCACCCCGGGCGCGCGGCGGCCGATGCGCAGCACCACCAGGGCGGCGAGCAGGCAGATGGCGCCCGCCGCCACCCAGGCCGGCGTGTAGGTGGTGAGCGAGGAGCGGATCACGCCCGCGCCCAGCGCTCCCACGCCCGCCCCGATCTGGTGGGAGGCGACGATCCAGCCGAAGGCGATGGGCGCGTCGCGCACCCCTATCGCCTCGGTGGTCAGGCGGACGGTGGGCGGAACCGTGGCGATCCAGTCCAGGCCGTAGAAGACGGCGAACACGGGCAGCCCGAGCACCTGCGCGTCGAAGGCCTGGGGGAGCCAGAGCAGGGCGAGCCCGCGCAGGCCGTAGTACCAGAAGAGCAGCTTGCGGGGGTCGAAGCGGTCGGAGAGCCAGCCGCTGGCGGTGGTGCCGATGAGATCGAAGACGCCCATCACCGCCAGCAGGCCCGCGGCCTTCACCTCGGGGATGCCGTGGTCCATGCAGGCCGGCACCAGGTGCGTCCCCACCAGGCCGTTGGTGCTGGCGCCGCAGACGAAGAAGCTGCCGGCCAGCAGCCAGAAGTCCGCCTTGCGGGAGCTCTCGCGCAAGACCCGCAGCGCGTTGGCCAGCGGGTTCTGCCGGCTGATCTGCAGCGGCGGCAGGTCCGGCGGGGCGCCGTAGGGGAGGACGCCAGCGTCGGCCGGCCGGTTGCGCACGAAGAGGGCCACCAGCGGGATGAGCAGGCCGATGACGGCGGCGACCAGCACCGTCACCGCCCGCCATCCCTGGGTTTCCGCCACGTGCGCTTCCAGGGGGAGGAAGATCATCTGCCCGGTGGCCGTGCTGGCGGTCAGCACCCCCATCACCGCCCCGCGCCGGCTGAAGAACCAGCGGTTGACCACGGTGGCCCCGAGCACCATGGCGGTGGTTCCCGTGCCCAGCCCCACCAGGACGCCCCAGGTGAGCAAGAGCTGCCAGCTCGCCCGCATCTGAGAGGTGAGGGCCACCCCCGTGCCGATCAGGGCCAAAGAGACGATCACGGTGCGCCGGATGCCGAAGCGATCCATCAGGGCGGCGGCGAAGGGGCCGACCAGGCCGTAGAGCACCAGGTTCACCGACACCGCGGAGGAGAGCAAGGCGCGGCTCCAGCCGAACTCGCGCTCCAGGGGGACGATGAGGATGGAGGGCGTCGCCCGCACCGCGGCGGCGCAGAGCAGGACCACGAAGACCGCGCCGGCGACGGCGAAGGCGGGATGGATGCGCTTCACGACGCCACCGCCTCCCCCGGCGAGAACCGGGCGCGATAGGCGGAGGGAGTGACGTGCAGGGCGCGGAGGAAGGCGCGGCGCAGCACCTCGGCGCTGCCGAATCCGCAGCGGGCGGCCACTTCCTCGAGGCTGGCGGCGGACTGCTGCAAGAGCCTGCGCGCCCCCTCCAGGCGGAGCTGCTCCACTGCCTCGGCAGGGGCCACCCCCAGCTCCTTGCGGAAGACGCGGGTCAAGTGGCGGGGACTCTTTCCCGCCCGGTGCGCCAGCGCCGGCACGGAGAGATCGCTCGCCGGGTGGTCAGCGGCCCACGCGACCAACGCCCGGACGGAGGGCGTCTCCGCCGCCTGCAGCCGCAGCGGGGCGCTGTACTGGCTCTGGTCGCCCGGACGGCGCAGGTACATGACCATCGCCCGGGCCACCCCCAGCGCAATCTCCGCTCCCAGGTCCTCCTCGATCATCGCCAGCGCCAGGTCCATCCCCGCGGTGACGCCCGCGGAGGTCCACAGGCTTCCTTCGCGCACCCAGATGCGGTCCTCTTCCACCCGCACCCCGGGATGGCGCCGGGCCAGCTCGGCGGCGCGCGACCAGTGGGTGGTGACGGTCTTGCCCTCGAGCAGGCCGGCCTCGGCGAGGAGGAAGGCGCCCGTGCACACCGAGGCCAGGCGGCGCACCCGCGGCGCCATGCGCCGGAGCCAGCCCAGCACGGCCCGGTCGGTGATCAGGGCATCCACGCCTTTGCCCCCGACCACCAGCAGGGTATCCACCGGCCCGCGCAGCGCGCGGAAGGTGGTGTCGGGGAGGAAGCGGAAGCCGGAGGAGGCGGAGATGGGGCCCTCCCCGGTGCCCACCACCACGAGCGAGTACCCGGGATGCGTCCGTCCCTCGTCGCGCAAGAGGCGGGTGGCGCGGGCGAAGAGCTCCAGCGGGCCGGAGACATCCAGGCCCTGGACGCCGGGATAGGCGAAGAGCGCGACACGCAGCGGCTGGCGGGGACTCTTGCGGACCATGCGGCGGATGTTGCCTCGCGGGCGGGATGTCCGCAAGGACATTGATCCCACTATTCGGGACATGCGGCGGGACTCAATTCCAGGGGAGCCTGGATCGCCTTTCCCAATACGCGTCCGGGGCTTGCACGAGAGCGTCCAGCCGGGAGACCACTCCGGCCTGGAGCGAAACCCCCAGCGCCCTCACGTTCGACTCCACCTGCTCCACCGTCGCCGCCCCGAGAAGGACCACGTCCGCCCAGCTCTCTTTCAGGACGAAGGCCAGCGCCAGGAGGTCGGGCGCGATTCCCGCCCTCCGCGCCGCCGCCGCGAGCGGCCCGTCCGCCTGCGCCAGGATTCCGTTTGCCAGCGGCTCCTTCACCAGCACCGTCACCCCCGCCCGGTGCGCCTCGCGCAAGGCCTCCCCGGCGCTGCGCTCCAGTACGTTCCAGGTGGCCTGCACCGCGGAGAAGAGCGGCGCTCCGTCGAGGCGGACCTCCAGCGCCCGCCGCACGGTTTCCGCCTGCTCCGGCCCGCTCGCCGTCACGCCCAGGTAGAGGCCCTGCTCGCGCAAGCGGCCCAGCCGGGCGAGCACGCGCGCATCCTCCAGCACTCCCGTCTGCGGCGTCGCCGAGTGGATCTGGTAGAGGCGGAGCCAGGGACCGAGGAGGGAGAGCGATTCCGCGGCCTGCTTCTCCAGCATCGCCTCCCCGTGGTCCTTCACCTCCTGCACCCGCCCGTCGACCTGCCACCCGCCGGTGTAGCGGTAGCCCCACTTGGAGCCCACGGCGATCTCCGCGGGGCGGATTCCCCGGCTGTCGATCCAGGCCCGCAGGAACTGCTCCGCCCGGCCGTAGGAGCGCGCGGCGTCGAAGTAGCGGATCCCGGCGGCAAAGGCGCCGTCGAGCACCCGGTGCGCGTGCGCCTCCACCGCCTCGACCGAGCGCCCCGGAGGAAGGTCGGCGGCGTGCCCGACCGTGATGTAGGCGGGGCGGCCCAGCGCCGCCATTCCCAGCCCCAGGCGCGTGAGCGGCGGTCCGGTGCCCGCCAGCGGCCGGGACTCCATCGCTCAGGGGTGCGGCGCGGACGTGTTCGCGTAATGGCGCGAGGTCGACTCGCCGGGCAGGAACGCGAGGCCGTCGATGGTTCTCTCGTCCAGGTAGCAGTACGCCCAGTCCTCGCCGGGCTCGAACGACTTGATGGTGGGGTGCTTCGTCTGGTGGTAGTGCCTGGTGGCGTGCTTGTTGGGCGAGGAATCGCAGCAGCCGACGTGCCCGCAGGTCATGCACAGCCGCAGGTGCACCCACTCGTCGCCGGTCTCCAGGCACTCCATGCATCCCTTGCCGCTGGGCCGGACCGGGTCGCGGCGCGCCGGATCGAGCTTTTCCAGGTGCGGGCAGATGTCCGCCATCGAAAGTCCTCCTCTTCTCACTCGTCGGTGCCCTGGCGCGCCCAGGGGACCGCGCTCAGCCGGTCGTAGGGGATGGGAGCGCCCGTCTTCTCGCTGATGCCGTAGGTTCCCGCGGCGAATTTCGCCAGCGCCCTGTCCACCTCCGCGAGGAGAGCCCGCTCGCGCTCGGCCACCCCGCGTTGCTGGGTCCACTCCGTGGCCCGCTGGGCGGTCTCCTCCACCTCGCTGAGGGCGTCGGCGGGGGTCTCCTCGGGCCTCGTGCCTTGGAGCACCCGCAGGACCCTCTTCCGCTCGTCCTCCAGCCTCTTGCGGAGTGTCTCGAGCTGGGACTTGTTGAGCGGATGCCTGGCGGCCATTGGGGTCCTCCGATGCGGGGCACACAGCGTAGGCCACCAGCGAACGATTGTCAGCGGATGACGCTGCGCGCGGTTGCCTGCCCCACGGTCGTGCGTCATGGTCCGCGCCCGGCGGCCTGGGCCGCCCAGGGGGAACGGGGATGAGCACGCCGCAGGAGCTGAAGGGTCCCGACCTGTCGCTGGGAGTCGATCCCGCGGAGCTGAAGGAGGGCGAGCCGCTCCTGGGCCATGCCGGAGGCGAGGCCATCGTCCTGGTGAAGCAAGGCGGCGAGGTGTGCGCGGTGGGCGCCGCCTGCACGCACTACGGCGGCCCACTGGCCGAGGGCATCGTCGAGGGCGGGACAATCCGCTGCCCCTGGCACCATGCGCGCTTCGACTTGCGCACGGGCGCCGCGGCCCGGCCCGGCCGCGACCCCATCCCCTGCTACCGCGTGGGGCGGGAAGGAGGACGGCTGCGCGTGGGCGCCCGGCTCTCGCCGGCCGCGCCGCGAGCCGCGGCGGGCCCGCAGAGCGTGGTGATCGCCGGCGGCGGCGCGGCGGCAAATGCCTGCGCCGAGGAGCTTCGGCGGCAGGGATATCCCGGGTCCATCACCATGGTCGCGGGCGAGGGGACCTTTCCCGTCGACCGGCCCAACCTGAGCAAGGACTACCTGGCGGGAACGGCGCCCGAAGATTGGGTCCCCTTGCGGGGCGAGGACTTCTACCGGGCGGAGAAGATCGAGGTGCGCCGGGGCGCCGAGGCGGTGGCGCTGGACACCGGCCGTCGCGAGCTGAAGCTCTCCGGCGGCGAGTCGATCCGCTACGGCGCGCTGCTGCTGGCCACCGGCGCGGAGCCCATCCGCCTCTCCCTCCCCGGCGCGGAGAAGGCGCTGCTCCTGCGCACGCTGGCGGACAGCAAGGCGATCGCCACCCGGGCGTCGGCGGGCCGCAAGGCGGTGGTGATCGGGGCCAGCTTCATCGGCCTGGAGGCGGCGGCTTCCTTGCGGGCCCGCAACGTGGAGGTGGACGTGGTCGCGCCGGAAGCGCGCCCGCTCGAGCGGGTGCTGGGAGCGGAGCTGGGCGACTTCGTCCGCGCCCTGCACGAGGAGCACGGGGTCCGCTTCCACCTGGGGCGCAAGCCGGCGCGCATCGAGGAGCGAGCGGTCGCGCTCGACGACGGCTCCACGCTCCCCGCCGACCTGGTGGTGATGGGCGTCGGGGTCCGCCCCCGGCTGGCCCTGGCCGAGCAAGCCGGGCTGCGCCTGGACAAGGGAGTGGCGGTGGACGCGACGCTGCGCACCAGCGCGGAAGGGGTCTGGGCGGCGGGAGACATCGCCCGCTTCCCGGAGGCGCGCACCGGACGCGGCATCCGCGTGGAGCACTGGGTGGTGGCCGAGCGCCAGGGGCAGCACGCGGCCCGGGCGATGCTGGGGGCGAAGGAGCCCTTCCGCGAGGTGCCCTTCTTCTGGAGCCAGCACTACGACGTGCCCATCAACTACGTCGGGCACGCGGAGGCCTGGGACTCGATCGGGATCTCCGGCAGCGTGAAGGAGCGCAACTGCCTGGTCGCCTACCGGCAGGGAGGGCGGGTGCTGGCGGTGGCCTCCATCTACCGCGACCAGGAGAGCCTGCTCATCGAGGCGGCGATGGAGCGCGGCGACGACGCGGCCATCGAGAAGCTGCTCCGCTAAGGAGGGGCCGCGGGCTCCGTCCCGTCGCCACCAGCCAGCGCGCGCCGGCGGCGCAACCGGATGGCGTCGATGATCAGGGTGACGCCCAGCCAGGCCGCGGCCAGGGCGGCCGGGATGACGAACACCCAGGGGAAGACGACGGCGAGCGCCGCGCAGGCGATGAGGAGGCCGCCGCCGGCCAAGAGCAGCCTCGCCTCGGGGGGGCCCAGCACCCGGTAGCCGCCCAGGGCCGCTCCCACGGTGTTGCCCACCCGGAGGGCGCCGGCGGTGACCACGGCCGAGCCCTCGCGGTGCCGGGGGCCCCCGCTCGATCGGGCGGGGGCGCGGCGTGGAGCGAGCGTGATCTCGGTCGCCAGGGAGAGGTCGCGCTCGTAGGCGCTCTCCATCTCGCCCGCGAATCCCTCGTCCTCCACCGCCACGTCCAGCTCCCAGTTCCCCATCCAGCTCGCCAGGTTGAGGTTGGTGGAGCCGACGCGCGCCCAGCGGCCGTCGGCCACCGCCGACTTGGCGTGGAGCATGGGCCCGTTCCATTCGAAGACCCGGATGCCGGCGAGGAGCAGCGGGCGGAAGCCGGCGGCGCCCAGCCTCTTCACCAGGCCCAGATCGCTGGACCCGGGCACCAGCAGGCGAACGTCGACGCCGTCGGCGGCCGCCGCCCGCAGCGCCTGGACGTAGGCGGGCAGGCCGATGAAGTACGCGTCCGTCAGCCAGAGCGTCCTGCGCGCCATGGCCGCGATCATCGCGTCCAGCCGGAAGGTCCCCGCCGTCGCCGGCTCGGTGGCGATCACCCGCAAGGAGACGGTGCCGGCAGGGGCGATGTCCTCGCGCCGGGGAAGCTCGGACGCCTCCAGCGGCGGGCCGGCCTCGCCCCAGGTGCGGGCGAAGGCGTGCGCCAGGTCGGCGACGGCGGGCCCCTCGATCGCCACTCCGGTGTCGCGCCAGGGCGGGACGCCGCGCGAGGGATCTCCCGCCCAGCGGGCGGCGATGCAGAGCCCGGTGACGAATCCCAGCCGGCCGTCGACCACCAGGCTCTTGCGGTGATCGCGCCGCAGCCAGGCGAGCGGGGACTCGAAGCGGAAGGGATTGAAGAAGCGGACCTCCACGCCCGAATCGCGCAGGCGCGACCAGAAATGGCGCCCGGCCTCGCCGCGCCCGCCGAGCCAGTCCTGGAGCAGGCGCACGCGGACCCCGCGCCTCGCGGCGGCGGCGAGCGCATCGGCGAAGCCGTTTCCCACCGCGTCGTCCGCCAGGATGTAGCTCTCCAGGAAGACGCTGCGCGTGGACTGGGAGATGGCCGCCAGCCAGGCGGGGTAGTTCTCGGTGGCGTCGCGCAAGAGCGCCACCCGGTTCCCCGGCAAGAGGGGCGCGCCCGCGGCGCGGGAGAAGGCCTGCTGGGCGGCGGTGCGCAGCGAGGCCTTGGCGTGGTCCTCGGGCCTCGCCACGGCTGGGAGATCGGGGGGCAGGGCGGCTCCCTTCCGCGGACCGCTCACGGAGCGGGCCCGCCGCAGGGTAGTAGACCAGCCCCGCCCGCCTGTCGACCGCGCCTAACGCAAGCTGACGATCTGCGGCGGCCGCCAGAGGTAGGAGAGGGGAATGGTGACCGCGTGGATCAGCCGCGAGAAGGGCAGCAGCGCGACGAGGAAGAAGGCGTTCACGAAGTGCAGCTTGACCGCGAAGGGGAGGAAGGCGATGCGGTCCACCTTGGGGTCGAGCTTCGCCAGCGCGGCCAGCCAGGGCGCGCCGGTGTGCAGGAACCAGCCGGAGCCCCAGCGCAGCACCAGGGCGATGTAGACGCCGCTCAGGGCCTGCGCCGCCAGAGAGGCGAGCAGGAGCCAATCCATGGCGCTGGTGGAGGCGGAGAGGGAGAAGCGGCGCACGATGAGCAGGACGAGCCCGGCGGCCGCCAGCAGGCCCAGCGAAAGGCCGGTCAGCTCCAGGAGGTAGAGCCGCGCGGGGTCGCCGAGGAGCCGGCCGAAGGCGTGGGGGAAGAGGGCCGCGAGCAGATGGGCGACGAGGATGAGGAGGATCGCCAGGTGCCAGGGGACGGCGCCGGACCGCTGCAGGCGGGATTCCAGGAGCTGCGAGGAGCGGGCGGTGAGCGTGTCGGGAAGGCGGACGGCCCGGTAGATCCCGAAGGTGAGGGCGAGCGCCAGCGCCAGGTAGGGAAAGACGGCGAAGAGGAAGAGGTTGCTCATGGCCGTATCTCCGGAGGCGGCGGATGCCGGCGCCCGGCCGGCGCGAGGCAGGCGAGCAGCGCGTCGAGCAGCGAGCGCCAGGGATTCGACTTGCCCTGGAAGGAGCAGGCCATCTTCTCCACCGCGGGGACGAGGCCCTCGCGGATCAAGGTCTGGCGCGCTTCCGGGTCGCGGGCGGCGGCGAGGAAGCGCAGCACCTCGCTCAGGTGATCGCCCAGCTCTTCCCGGGGCCGGAAGCCCTCGCGCTCGTACACGGAGGCCAGCGAGCTGAGGAAGAGGTTCCGCCTGCCCGCGTCGGGGCTGATCTGGAAACCCACGTAGGGGGCGCAGGCGGGAGCAAGGTCGAAGGTGGAAGTGTAGAGCTCCTCGATCTCGCCCTCGCGGGCCCGGCCGGCCCAGGAGGCGAACTTGCGCAGGAAAGGCGCCGCGGGATGGCCGGGTTCGAGGAGGTCCAGGCAGCGCCGGGCCGCGCCGGCCAGGTCGCCGCGGGGATAGGAGAAGAGGTCCGCGAAAGCCGCCAGGACCGCGCGATTCGGCTGTGGTGCGCTCATGGGTTCACCGTCCTTCCAGGGGGCGGAGGAAACCGAAGCCCGCGCCGCGGTGCGGCTGCGGCTCCTCGCCGCCGTCGATCTGCTCCTCGCGCCCCAAAGCCGGGACCACGATCCGCTCGGACATCGGGGCGAGCGAAGTGAGGCGGAAGATCTCCTCGGCCTGCTTCTCCGTCAGGCCGCTCTCCTGCAGCGCCGAAGCCGCCGCCGCGGCCGGCACGTCGCCCACCTCCCGCGCCCGCCGGTGCGCGCGCACCGCCATCAGCCTGCGCAGCGCGGTCTCCACCAGGGAGGTGTTCCCCGCCGAGAAGAGGCTGGCGAGATAGCGGATCGGCAGCCGCGCGGCGGCGGGCGACCCGAAGATGCCGTCTTCGCCGCCCCCGAGGACGGGGAGGAGCGGGGGCACGTAGAAGAGCATGGGCAGCGTGCGGTACTCGGGGTGCAGCGGGAGCGCCAGGCCCCATTCCTTCACCCAGCGATAGACGGGGGAGCGGCGGGCGGCCTCCAGCTGCGCCTCGCTCACGCCGGCGTCGCGCGCCCGGGCCTGTACGCCCGGATCCCGGGGGTCGAGGATCATCGCCCGCTGCGCTTCCACCAATCCGGAATCCGGCCGGGCGCAAACGGAGAGCAACAGATCCGCGTCGTAGAGGAGCACGCCCAGGTAGCGGATGCGCCCCACGCAGGTGTGGAAGCAGGCCGGGGCCTCGCCCGCCTCCAGCCGCGGGTAGCAGAAGATGCACTTCTCCGACTTCCCGGTGGACCAGTTCTGGAACACCTTCTTGTACGGGCAGGCGGAGACGCACATGCGGAAGGAGCGGCACTTGTCCTGCGCCACCAGCACCGCGCCGTCCTCGGCCCGCTTGTAGATGGCCCCCGAGGGGCAGGCCGCCACGCAGGCCGGGTTCACGCAGTGGTTGCAGACCCGGGGAAGGTAGAAGAACGCCAGTTGCTCCAGCTCGGCGAGCCGGTCGCGCTCTTCCTGGGCGAGCGGGGCCAGGTTGGGATCGTTGGCGGCGTGCAGGGGCGAGCCGCCCAGGTCGTCGTCCCAGTTCGGGCCGGAACGGATCTCCACCGGCTTGCCGTCGATGGTGGAGACGGGACGGGCGGTGGGCTGGTCGGTCCCCGCGGGCGCGTCGAACAGGTCCTGGTACCGGTAGGTCCAGGGCTCGTAGTAGTCGTTCAGCACCGGCAGGGAGGGGTTGTGGAAGAGCTTCGCCAGCGTCGCCGCCTTGCCGCCCTGGCGCAGCGAGAGCTTGCCGCCCTCGCTCTTCCACCCGCCCCGCCAGCGATCCTGGTCCTCCCAGAGCACCGGGTAGCCGGTGCCGGGCCGGGTCTCGACGTTGTTCCACCAGGCGTACTCGATGCCTCGCCGGTCGGACCACTGGTTCTTGCAGGCCACGCTGCAGGTGTGACAGCCGATGCACTTGTCGAGGTGGAAGACCGAGGACATCTGCGCGCGTACGCTCATGGCCATTCTCCGGTCCGCCGCTACCAGCGCGGCTCCCCCTCGAGCTTGCGGACGATCACGTAGGTGTCGCGGTTGTTCCCCGTCGGGCCCCAGTAGTTGAGGGCGAAGGTGAACTGGCCGTAGCCGCCGGCCATCAGGGTGGGCTTGAGCCTCACCCGGGTGAGGCTGTTGTGCCCCCCGGCGCGCCGGCCCCCGCGCGAGGGGCTGCGGGGCACGCCCAGCGTCCGCTCCGGCGAGTGGTAGAGGATGCAGAGCCCGTCGGGCACCCGGGCGCTGACCACCGCCCGCACCACCACCGCGCCGTGGTCGTTGGAGGCTTCCACCCAGTCGTTGTCGGCGATTCCCACCCGGGCCGCGTCGCGCTCGCTGATCCAGAGCGGGTGCGTTCCCCGGGAGAGGGTGAGCATGCGCAGGTTGTCGCCGAAGGTGGAGTGGATGCCCCACTTGCCGTGCGGGGTGAGGTAGTTCAGGCGGATGGACTTGCCGCCCTCCTCCGTCTGCAAGAGGTCCCCCAGCACCTCCGGACCCGGGCGCGGCTTCCAGGTGGGAAGCCCCTCGCCATAGGAGAGGAACACCGGGTGGTCGAGGTAGAAGTGCTGGCGGCCGGTGAGCGTGCGCCAAGGGACCAGGCGCTCCACGTTCAGGCAGTAGGGCGCGTAGGTGCGGCCGCCGGAGGTGATCCCGGTCCAGCAGGGGCTGTCGAGCAGCCGGCGCGGCTGCCGGGCCAGGTCCTCGAAAGTGATGCGCACGGCCCGGGACTTCTCCGCCAGGTCCGCGAGCGGCAACCCCACCTTGTGCTCCTCCGCCTGGAAGGCGCGGTACGCCACCTCGCCGTTCGTCTCCGGCGCCAGGTGCAGCACCACCGCGGCCGCGTCGGCGGCGCGCTCTATCGAGGGATAGCGCGCGCCGCCCCACTCGATCGGGCGGCGCGCCACCAGCTCGTCGTAGAAGTCCTCCACCGGCCAGGTGATGCCGTGGGCGGAGAGGCCGGCGCTGCGCGCCAGCGGTCCGAAAGAGACGAAGCGGTCGTAGAGGTGCGCGTAGTCGCGCGTCACCACCGCGAGTCCGGGCATGGTCTTGCCCGGGACCGGCTCGCACTCGCCCTTGCTCCAGTCGCGCACCTCCCGCTGCGCCATCTCCGCCGGGGTGTCGTGCTGCAGCGGCGTGGTTACCAGATCTCGCACCGGCGCGGGCAGGTGCACCTGGGCCAGGGCGGAGACCCTGGCGGCGAGGGCCTTGAATGCGTCCCAGTCGCTCCTCGACTCCCAGCAAGGCGGCACGGCCGCCTGGAAGGGATGGATGAAGGAGTGCATGTCGGTCGTGCTCAGGTCGTCCTTCTCGTACCAGGTGGCCGCGGGGAGCACGACGTCGGAGTAGAGCGCGCTCGTGTCCATGCGGAAGTTCAGATCCACCACCAGGTCGAGCTTTCCCTCGGGCGCCTGCTCGCGCCAGGCCACCTCGCTCACCGACTCCCGGGCGCACTCCTTCGCCCGCACCTGGTGGTGGGTGCCGAGGTAGTGGCGGAGGAAGTACTCGTGCCCCTTGGCGCTGGACATCAGGGCGTTGCCCCGCCAGATGAACCAGACCCGCGGCCAGTTTTCCGGCGCGTCCGGGTCCTCGACGGCGAAGCGCAGCTTCTTCTCCGCCAGCTGGCGGGCAACCCAGCGGGCGATCTCGGCGTCGGTCTTCGCCCCCGCCGCCTCCGCCTCGCGCACCACCTGGGAGGGGCTGCGGTCGAACTGGGGGAAGAAGGGCAGCCATCCCCGCTTCACCGCCCGGACCTGGTGGTCGATGGTGTGGCCCGAGGTGAGCCCGTCGCGGACGGCCGCGGGATTGACCTTCTCCTCGTCGGCCGCGCGCTCGTAGCGCCACTGGTCGGTGTGAACGTAATGGAAGCTCGGGGCGTTCTGCAGGCGCGGGGGACGCGCCCAGTCCAGGCCCCAGGCCAGCGAAGCCCAGGGCGCCACCGGCGCCAGCTTCTCCTGGCCCACGTAGTGGTTGAGCCCGCCGCCGTTGCGCCCCACGCAGCCGCAGAGGACCAGGCCGGCGATGGCGGCGCGGTAGGCGAGGTCGCCGTGGTACCACTGGTTCACGCCCGCCCCGATGATGATCGAGCACTTGCCCGAGGTCTTCTCCGCGGTGCCGGCCCACTCCCGGGCGAAGCGGATCACGTCGGCCCGGGACACGCCGGTGTGCTTCTCCTGCCAGGCCGGGGTGTAAGGCGCCGACTCGTCGTCGTAGCTCCGGGCATAGGCCCCGGGCAGCCCGCGGCCCACGCCGTACTGGGCAAAGAGCAGGTCGTAGACGGTGGCCACGGGGACGGGGCCGCCGCTGGTCTCCAGGTATCGCACCGGCACCGCCCGGCGCACGGCGGCGGAGGCGGCGAAGTCCTGCACCTCCACCTCGCAGGTGGCGGCGCCCTCCTCGAGCAGGGTGAGCAGCGGGTCGAGGGGCGTGCCGTCCTCGCCGTCCTTCAGCTCGAGGTTCCATTGCCCCTTCTTCTGCTGCCAGCGGAAGCCGAGCGAGCCCTGCGGCATCCGTGCCCCGGAGGCGCGGTCCCAGACCAGGAACTTGAAGTCGCCGTTCTCGGTTCCCTGGTAGCGGGGCAGGGCGCTGGCCGGCAGCAGGCGGCTGGGGACGAAGGCGCCGTCCCGGGGGCGAAGCTCGACGAGGAAAGGCGCGTCGCTGTAGCGGCGCAGGTAGTCCTGGAAGAAGGGAACGGCCCGCCCGGCGTGGAACTCGCTGAGGATGACGTGGTTCACCGCCATCCAGAAGGCGCCGTCCTGCCCGGCGGCCGCCGGGATCCACCAGTCGGCCAGCTTGGAGGTCATGCTGAAGTCGGGGGAGAGCACCACCAGCTTGGCCCCCGCGTGCCGGGCCTCGGTTGCGAAGTGCGCGTCGGGCGTGCGCGTCATCGCCACGTTGGAGCCCATGGAGACGATGTACCGGGAGTGGAACCAGTCGGCGCTCTCCGCCACGTCGGTCTGCTCGCCCCACACCTCGGGCGACGCCGGCGGCAGGTCGCAGTACCAGTCGTAGAAGCTCATCGAGACGCCGCCGAGCAGCTGGAGGAAGCGCGCGCCCGCGG
>DATKAG010000373.1:0-4599 GCA_035498355.1 Myxococcales bacterium
GCCCGGGCCCACGTCCTCCTCCAGCGCCAGCCGGATCAGGCGTCCCACCGCGTCGTCGGGCCGGCCCAGGTCGAGCGCGCGCGGGCTCACCGCTCCTCCGCGCCGGCGACGCGCGCCAGGTGGCGCAGGAGCTTCTCCCGCTTCTCCTCCAGCTCCGCCGTCCGCGCCCGATCCTTCTCCACCACTTCCCTGGGCGCCCGGGCCACGAAGCCCTCGTTCAGGAGGCGCTTGCGCAAGCCCTGCAGCTCGGCCTCGGCGCGGGCCATCTCCTTCTCCACCCGCGCCTTCTCCGTTCCGAAGTCGATCAGTCCGGCCAGCGGAAGGTGCACCTCCACCTCCGCCTCCACGTGCACGGCCGCCCCCTTGGGCCGCGGCTCGTCGAATCCCCGCACCGTCACTTCGCTGGCGTTGGCCAGGTGGCGGAAGGCGCGCTCGTGGCGCTGGAAGAGCCCGCGGTCGCGGGCGAAGAGGACCAGCGGGACCTTCTGGTTGGGAGGCAGGTTCACCTCGCCGCGCACCGAGCGCGCCCCGTCGATGGCCCGGAAGATCGGGTCCATCTCCTTCTCCGCCGCCAGATCCCGCGCCCCGGGCGCGGGCCAGGGAGCGATCATGATGCTCCGCCCCGAGCGGTTGGGCAGCCGCTGCCAGATCTCCTCGGTGACGAAGGGCATGAAAGGGTGCAAGAGGCGCAGCGCACCTTCCAGCGCGGTGAGCAGCGCGCTCTGCGCCCCGGCCCGCTCGGCGGGGGACCTTTCCCCGTAGAGCGCCGGCTTGCTCAGCTCGATGGCCCAGTCGCAGAGCTCGTTCCAGATGAAGCGGTAGATGCCGTTGGCCGCGTCGCTGAGCTGGAAATCCTCCAGGGCGGCGCGGGTCTCCTCCGCGCACTCGTGGAAGCGGCTGAGGATCCAGCGGTCGTAGACCGAGGCCAAGGGAGCGCGCGAGTCGAAGCCCTCGGCGTTCATGAGCACGAAGCGGGCCGCGTTCCAGATCTTGTTGGCGAACGTCCGGTAGCCGGCGATGCGCTCGGTGGAGAGCTTGATGTCGCGCCCCTGCCCGGCCATGGAGGCGAGGGTGAAGCGCAGAGCGTCGGCGCCGTAGCGGGCGGTGACGTCGAGCGGGTCGATGACGTTGCCCTTCGTCTTCGACATCTTCTCGCCCTTCTCGTCGCGCACCATGGCGTGGAGGAAGACCACCTTGAAGGGCACCTGCCCCATGAAGTGGATCCCCAGCATCGCCATCCGCGCCACCCAGAAGAAGAGGATGTCGAAGCCGGTCTCCATCACCGAGTTCGGGTAGAAAGTCGAAAGCGCCGCCGTCCGCTCCGGCCAGCCGAAGGTGGAGAAGGGCCAGAGGCCGGAGGAGAACCAGGTGTCGAGCACGTCCGGGTCCTGGACCAGGCGCCCGGAGCGGCACTCGCCGCAGGCTTCCGGCTTCTCCCGGGCCACGGTGACGTGGCCGCTCTCGCAGTACCAGGCGGGGATCTGGTGCCCCCACCAGAGCTGGCGGGAGACGCACCAGTCGTGGATGTCGCGCATCCAGCGGAGCAGCTCGGCGCGCCAGTTCTCAGGGACGAAGCGCATCTCGTCGACGTGCGCGATCACCTGGTCGGCCAGCGGCCGGGTCTTCACGAACCACTGCCTGGAGAGGAGCGGCTCCACGATGTTGCCGCAGCGCTGGCAGCGGCCCAGGGCCATGGTGTGCGGCTCGGTGCCCCGGTCGAGCCCCAGCTCCGCCAGCCTGGCCTTGAGCGGCTCGCGGACCTTGATCCGGTCCTGGCCGCGGAAGGGACCCGCGTTCTCGTTCAGGGTGCCGTCCAGGTTGAGGACGTTGATCAGCGCGAGGCCGTGCCGCTTGCCCGACTCGAAGTCCTCGAAGCTGTGCGCCGGCGTCACCTTCACCGCCCCGGTGCCGAACTTCGGGTCCACCAGCTCCGCGTCGGCGACGATGGGGAACTCCCGCCCGGTGATGGGATGGCGGACGTTCTTGCCGATCATCCTGCGGTAGCGCGGGTCGTCGGGGTGCACCGCCACCGCGGTGTCGCCCAGCATGGTCTCCGGCCGGGTGGTGGCCACCACGATCTCCCCCGACCCGTCGGCCAGCGGGTAGGCGAAGCGATACAGCTCGCTCTTCACCCCTTCCTCGTGGTCCACCTCCAGGTCGCTGAGCGCAGTGCCGTCCTTGACGCACCAGTTGATCAGCCGCTCCGCCCGGTAGAGCAGCCCGTCCTGGTAGAGGCGGACGAAGGCCTCGCGCACCGCGCGCGAGGAGTGCTCGTCCATGGTGAAGCGCAGCCGGTCCCAGTCCAGCGAGGCGCCCAGGGCGCGGTGCTGCACGGCGATGCGGCCGCCCTGCGCCTCCTTCCAGGCCCAGACGCGGCGGAGGAACTCCTCCCGCCCAAGGTCGTGGCGCGACTTGCGCTCCTTCTTCAGGAGCTCGCGCTCCACCACCATCTGGGTGGCGATGCCCGCGTGATCGATGCCCGGCAGCCAGCAGACGTTGAACCCGCTCATCCGCTTGTAGCGGGCGAGCACGTCTTCCATGGTGGCGGTGAGCGCGTGCCCGAGGTGCAGCGAGCCCGTGACGTTGGGCGGGGGCTGCACGATGGAGAAAGCCGGCTTGTCGCTCTCGTCCTGCGAGCGGAAGAACCCCTGCTCCTCCCACCAGCGGGCCCAATGCTCCTCGACCTTGGCGGGCTCGTAGCCCTTGTCGAGGTCGCCGTCGGTCCGCTCGCCCATGAGCGCACCGATACCACAAGGTCGACGTGATCGTTGACGTCGACGTCGACGTTGACGTGGTCGTTGACGTGATCGTTGACGTGGACGGCGACGGCGACGGCGACGTGGCCGTGAACGAAAGCGCTCCTACGCCCCCCGCTCCTTCATCAGCCTCTCCAGCTCCTCGCGGATGATGGTCTCCGCCAGCTCCGGCACCACCTCCCAGGCGATCTTCTCGATCACCTCGCGGCTCGCCTTGGAGAGCGCCTCGCGCAGCACCGCTTCCCCGCCGTCGCCGGGAGGAGGCACCACGCTCAGGGCCGGCTTGTGCGGCGAGGAGGGCAGCGGCCGCAGCGGGGTGGGCTGGGGAGCCACGCTCTCCTCGGTGTCGACGATCTCGTCGTCCAGCGGGATGTCGTCGTCGTCGTCGATGCCGGCCGGCGGCGGGCGCGCCACGGGCGGGGCCGGCCTGGCCGGCGGCGGAGCGGACGGGCGGGCGGCGGGGGGCATCGATGGCGGCCGCGCCATTCCCGGGGCGGGAGGCCGGGAGGCCACGGGCGGCGCGGACATCGGCGGCTTCGCCACCGGGGCCGCGGGCTTGGCCCCCATCGGCATCGGGGCGGCGGCCGGCGGCCGCGCGGGAGGCGGCGCCGAGGGCCGCGGAGCAGCGGGCGCGGGCGGCCGCGAGGCGGACATCTGTGGAACGGGCGGCCGGGCCATCACCATCGTGCCCCCGGCTCCCACTCCCGGAGGCGCGATGCCGGGCTTGAGCGGCGCCGGCGGCGCCGAGGGTCGGGGCGGAGCGGCAACCGGCTTCGGCGGCGCGCTGGCAACGGGGGCGATTGCCGGCTTTGCCTTTGGATTCGCGAGGATGTTCTTCACCTGCTCGATCAGCTTCCCGCTGTCGAACGGCTTGGGCATGTGGCCGTTGGCGCCCACCGCGATGGCCTTGGCGGGGTCGACGGGGATGCCGCCGCCCAGGAGCAGCACGGGCACGTCCTTGAGGGCGGCGTCGGCGCGCACGCGCTGGCAAAGCTCGTAGCCGCCCAGCTTGGGCATGCTGACGTCCGCGAGAATCAGGTCAGGTTTCGATTGCTTCGCGGCCTGCAATGCCGCCTCGCCGTCGTTGACGGCGGTGAGCTTCACGTCCTCGCCGGCGAACGTCATGCTGACCGCTTGCTGGATGGTCCTCGAGTCGTCCGCGAGGAGCAAAGTCTTGGGCATGCGCGGGGCCTCCACCGCGAATTTCCAAGGAGTACAAGGTTACAGGGGTGGAGGCAAGCTTTCGGCGCGGCGCGCCAGAGGTGCTTCCACCACGTTTTCACACAGGCTGTGGGGAAGAATCGTCAGTAGTCGAGATCGTCCCCGCCGCCGTAGTCCATTCCGCCCATTCCCCCCATTCCCCCCATTCCGCCCATCCCTCCCATGCCCGCGCCGCCCCCGCCGGCCGACCTGGTCTTCTTCTTCGGCTTCTCGGCGATCATCGCCTCGGTGGTGAGGAGCAGCGCCGCCACCGAGGCGGCGTTCTGCAGGGCCGTGCGGGTCACCTTGGTGGGATCGATCACGCCGGCCGCCACCAGGTCCTCGTAGCGCTCGTTGGCCGCGTTGAAGCCGAAGGCGCCGTTGCCGGACTTCACCCGCTCGACCACGATCGAGCCCTCGGCGCCGGCGTTCGCGGCGATCTGGCGCAGCGGCTCCTCGACCGCCCGGCGGATGATGCTGACGCCGTAGCGCCGGTCGTCCTCGAAGCTCAACTGGTCCAGCGCCGGCTGGCAGCGGATGAGGGCCACGCCCCCGCCGGGCAGGATGCCCTCCTCCACCGCCGCGCGGGTGGCGTGCAGGGCGTCCTCCACCCGGGCCTTCTTCTCCTTCATCTCCGACTCGG
>DATKAG010000374.1:0-18366 GCA_035498355.1 Myxococcales bacterium
GATATTCGACGCCCTCCCCGGAGGAGCGCCGCATGCTGGACGCAGTCACCAAAGGCTTCCGCGCCGCCAAGCACAAGCTGACCGGCAAGGCCGAGCTGACGGAAGCGAATGTCGACGACGCCCTGCGCGACATCCGGGTTGCGCTGCTGGAGGCGGATGTCGAGTTCAACGTCGCCAAGCGCTTCCTCGCCCGGGTGAAGGAGAAGGCGCTGGGCGAGGTGGTGGCCACCACCGTCACCGACAAGAAGGGCAAGAAGCTCCAGGCGGCCCCCGGCGACCACTTCATCAAGATCTGCCACGACGAGCTCGAAGCCCTGATGGGGCCGGTAGATACCTCGCTCAAGCTCGCGGAAAAGGGGGAGCGCCCGGCTGGCGTGATGATGGTGGGCCTGCAGGGCTCGGGAAAGACCACCACCGTGGCCAAGCTGGCGAACCTCCTCCTCAAGCAGGGGAAGAAGCCGCTGCTGGTGGCGGCGGACATCTACCGGCCGGCGGCGGTCGAGCAGCTCAAGCAACTGGGGGAGAAGCTGGAGCTCCCCGTCTTCCACGAGGAAAACGTCAAGCCGCCGGACATGGCCCAGCACGCCCTGGCCTTCGCCGGGCAGAAGAACCGGGACGTGGTCCTCTACGACACCGCCGGCCGCCTCGCCATCGACGAGGAGATGATGAGCGAGCTGGAGCAGATCAAGTCGCGCGTCTCCCCGGAGAACATCCTGCTCGTGGCCGACGCCATGATCGGCCAGGACGCGGTGAAGACCGCGGGCGAGTTCGACCGTCGCCTCACGCTCTCCGGGTTCGTCCTCACCAAGCTGGACGGCGACGCCCGCGGGGGCGCGGCCCTCTCCATCAAGGAGGTCACCGGCAAGCCCATCAAGTTCATCGGCATGGGCGAGGCGATGGACAAGCTGGAGGAGTTCCGGCCGGAGGGGCTGGCCTCGAGGATCCTGGGCTTCGGCGACATCGTCGGCCTGATGAAGGACTTCGAGGGGGTGGTCGACGAGAAGAAGGCGGAGGAGGACGCGGAGAAGATCCTCACCGGCAACTTCGACCTCCACGACTTCGTCGAGCAGATCAAGCTGGTGAAGAAGATGGGGAGCGTCAACGAGCTCCTGGAGAAGTTCCCCCTCTTCGGCGAGCTGCCGGAAGGAGTGAGCTTCGACGACAAGGAGCTGCACCGGGTGGAGGCGATCATCTCCTCCATGACCAAGGTGGAGCGCAAGAACCCCTCGGTGATCGGCGACGAGCGCATCGAGCGCATCGCCAAGGGGTCGGGGCAGAAGAAGGAGCACGTGCGCGGGCTCCTCGACCGCTTCTTCGCCATGCAGAAGGTGATGCGGCAGCTGGGGGGCGGGCCGGGAGCGCCCGGGATGAACCTGCTGCAGCGGCTGCCCGGGTTCCGCCAGCTCGCCCAGCTCAACCAGCTCAAGGGGATGTCGCCGGAAGACCTGGCCAAGCTCTTCGGGCTCCCCAAGGACATGGGCGGGGGCGCGCTGCCGGCGGCTGGGGGCAAGGGATCGCACACGGCCGCGATGGCGCGCAACCGGCTGATCGGGATGGGCGCCCAGCCGGCGCGGCAGATGAGCGACGAGGAGAGGAAGCGGCTGCGGGAGAAGCGGAAGAAGGAGCGGCAGAACAAGAAGAAGAACCGCCGCAGGTAGTAAGCTGCGCTCCAGGGGGGAAAGATGCCCAACCTGGAGCTGACGCCGAAGAGGCACCTCTCGTCGTTCCGCAAGATCGCCATCGGCACCTGGCGGGCCGCGTACGATCCCTCGGTCTACGGCACCCTGGAAGTGCCGATGGGCGAGGCGATGCGTTACCTGGAGGAATTCCGCGCGCGCACCGGGCGCAGACTGACCATCTCGCACATGATGGCGAAGGTCGCTGCCATGGCCCTGAAGGAAGTGCCAGACGCCAACGCTGTGCTGCGCTGGAACCGCATCTACCTGCGCAAGCGTATCGGCATCTTCTTCCAGGTGGTGATGACCGACGAGGGCGAGGACAAGGCCGACCTCTCGGGCGCGACCCTCTACGATCTGGAGCAGAAGTCCCTGCTCCAGATCTGCGACGAGTTCCAAGCGAAGGTGGCGACGGTGCGCAGGCGCGAGGATCCGGCGCTGGAAGGGACGCGCAAGACGTTCCTCCTCGTTCCCTACTTCCTCCTCAACACCTTCCTCCGGCTCATTTCCTTCCTCGCCTTCACCCTGAACCTCGATCTGCGCTGGGCCGGCGTGGGCAAGGATCCGTTCGGCAGCATGATGATCACCAACGTGGGGTCCTTGGGGCTGGACACCGCCTACGTACCGCTGGTGCCGTTCTCCCGCGTGCCCATCCTGCTCGCGCTCGGCACCGTGCGCGAGCAGCCCCTGGTTCGCGGCGGCGCCGTGACCGTCTCCAGGATGATGCGGGTCAACGCCACGTTCGATCACCGGCTGATCGACGGGTTCCACGCCAGCGTGCTTTGCCGGGTGGTGCGCGACTGGTTCGAGCACCCCTACGAACGCTTCGATCGCCTGGACCAGATCAGCGCCCCTGCCCCCGCCAGCAAGGCAGTGAGCGCGCCCGGATAGCCCCAGGCGATGCCCGGGTGGCCGCCCGGGGCCGGCTTGTAGGCGGCCCGGCGTCCGGCCGCGGCGTCGTGATAGGCGATGAGGCCGGGCACCGGATCGTGCGGCTTGCCCGGGAACCGCCGCTGCCACTCGCGCACCGAGGTGACCGCGCGCCGCACCCCTTTCCCTTGCAGCGCGTAGAAGTCGCGGATCGCCTGCTGCGCCTCGGGGGTGTGGGCGATGTACGCGTCCGGATCGTCGCCCTTGGCGCCGTCGAACTCGTGCCCGTAGACCCCGTCGCGCAGCGTGTCCGCGGAGTAGTGCCAGGCCAGCCGGTAGATCTCCGCCGCCTCCCGGCTGGAGCGGTCGATGATCCCCTTGGCCAGATCGGGCGCGGCGGCAATCTCCGGGTCCGGCTCGTCCAGGGCCAGATTCAGCTCGCCCATGTGCTTGGCGAACAGGTCCTCGGAGAGAAGATGGTGGTTGGAGACCAGGCGGATCCCCACCTGCTCCAGCGAATAGCGCGGGCCGAAGAGGCCGCCCAGGGTCTTCAGGTCGCGCAGCTTGGACTGCACGAACGCCGCCTTGAAGAACTCGTAGATGCCCACCTGGACGGTGTGGATCTGGTTGCAGAGGTCCTCCAGGTGGTGGAAGGCGGCCCCGGCGAAGGCCGCCTGCAGCCAGTCGGCGGAGGCCAGCCCGCTCTGCGCCGCCAGGGCGGAGAGATCGGTATAGAGCTGGATGAACTCGGGGCCGTAAGCGTGCGCGGTGGGCGGGACGGCGAACCGCCAGGGCTCCTTCTTCAGCACCTCGGTGTCGTCGCTCAAAGGCCCGTCCACCAGGCCGTAGTGCGCGTGCCCCTGGCTGCTGGTGCCGGTCAGGCTCCCGAAGTCCAGCGTGGCCGGATCGTAGGGCATGGGCGATCCGTCCGCGGCCTTCACCACCTCGTGCGTCTTCGGGTCGCGCAGGTAGCGGTGGCGGTTGCGCTCGTCGTCGTCGGGCCAGCGGCTGGCGCGGGTGAGCAGCTCGCCCAGGGTCTTCGCGTCGTCGTCCGCCGTCAGGTCGAACCCGTGCACCTTGGCCGCCGGGTCGAGCATGAGGAATTCCTTGAACTGCCAGGCCCCGAAGTCGTGGATGGTCGGATACCTCCTGGCGAACTCCTCGTGCTCGGAAGCGCGCAGGTAGAACTGCACCCGGAACGCGTCCAGGTCCGCCTGCGTGGGCGGCGGCACCGGCTTGTCGCGCGGCAGTGCATGCCGGGTGAGGGCCGCGTGCACCGCCTCGTTGTAGGCGAACGCGGGGGTCGCGAGCAGCGCCAGGAGAAGAAACGCTCGCTTCATCGCAAGGAGCCGATCAGGGCCCGCAGGCGCGGGATGCCCTCGACGCTCCGGACGCCGTACCAGGAGAAGTCGCGGCCGCCGCAACGCACCACCCGGGTCGACGGCGGCAGGATCTCGCGAAAGACGCGCGCGTCCTCCTCGGAGAACGGGTGCGGCTCGTCCGGCAGGAGCACGATCGCGGGCTTGCGCTCCAGCACCTCGTCCATCGTCACCCGCGGATACCGCGTGTCCCGGGTCCCCGCCGGCCGGGGCACCGCCTGGCCCTGGTCGGCGGCCAGAGGATACATCCGCTGCCGATCGGCGAAGACGTTCTCGCCTCCGCCCAGCCGGATGGCGTCGCTCGTGTAGGTCTGCCCGTTGATGGTCATCAGCGGGTCCATCCAGATGGGCACGAACGCGGGCAACGGTTTCCTCCCCCGCAGCGCGGCCTCCGCCTCGCTCACCGCCTCGTACCCGCGGCGCAACAGGTCGCGCGCGTCCACCTCCAGGATCTTCGCCAGCCGCCCCAGGTGCGAGAGCCCTTCCGCCACCGTCTTGGGAAAGGAGACCAGCACCGGCAGCCCCATCTGCGCCAGCTGCTCCAGGTGGGGGCGGGAGTTCTCCTCCTGGTTGGCGAGGATCAGGTCGGGCGAGAGCCTGGCCACCGCCTCCACGTCCACGTCCTTCGTTCCGCCCACCAGCGCGACCGCCTCGTCCGCGTCGCAGTAGCGGGTGCGTCCCACCAGCCGCTCCCCGGCGCCCAGGGCGATCAGGTTCAGGGTGTCGCTGGGCACCAGCGAGACGACGCGGCGGGGCGGGCGGAGGAAGATCAGCTCCCTCTGGCGGTCGTCCTGGATGCGAAGCGCGGGCATGGAGGGCTGAGCAAGATAGACGAATCGGGCCGGTCGGAGAACAGCGCTCTTGCGGCGGACCGCCGCGGGCGCGCGCGATGGGATATGTCTGCGCCATGCGCGCCATCGTCGTGAAGCAGCCCGGCGGTCCCGAAATGCTGATGATGGGCGAGATCCCCGACCCGCAGCCCCGCGAAGGCGACCTGATCGTGCGCGTGCGTGCCGCCGGCGTGAACCGCGCCGACCTGCTCCAGCGCCTGGGCCGCTACCCGGCGCCCAAGGGCGAGCCCGACACCATCGGGCTGGAGATCGCCGGCGAGGTGGAACACTCCGCCGGATCGTTCCCCCGCGGCGCCCGGGTGATGGCGCTTTTGGGCGGCGGCGGGTACGCGGAAAAAGCACGGGTCCCGGCGGCGCAGGCCATCCCCATCCCCGGCAAGCTCTCCTTCGAGGAGGCGGCGGCCATCCCCGAGGCCTTCCTCACCTCCTGGCTGAACCTCGCCATCCTCGGCGCGCTCCAACCCGGACAGGTGGTGGTGGTGCACGCGGCAGCCAGCGGCGTGGGAACCGCGGCCCTGCAGATCTGCCGGGGCATCGCCAGCGTGATCCTGGCCACCGCCTCTTCTTCAAAGCACCAGACCTGCCGGGCGCTGGGAGCGACGCACGTGCTCGCCCGCGACGAGGTCCCCACCAGGCTGGCGGAGGCGGTGCGCGAGGCCTCCGGGGGACACGGGGCGGACATCATCTTCGACCTGGTGGGAGGGGCCTACTTCGAGGCGAACATCTCCGCCCTGGCGCTGCAGGGAAAGCTCTGCTGCATCTCCACCATGGGCGGGACCCGGGCCACTCTAGACCTGGGCGCGCTGCTCGGCCGGCGCCTGTCGGTGCTGGGCTCCACCCTGCGCAGCCGCAGCGCGGAGCAGAAGGCGCGCCTGACGGCCGACTTCATCGCCCGCGTCCTGCCCCGCTTCGAAAGCGGCGAGCTCAAGCCCGTGCTTTCCAAGACCTATCCGCTGGCCGAAGCAGCCAAGGCGCACGAGGATCTGCAGGCCGACCGGGTTGTAGGGAAAATCGTCCTGATTCCCTAGATCTGCGCAGAAACGGAAGTTTGTGCAGCACCGTCTCGTCGCGCATGATGGCCTCCTCGAAGGATTGGGAGGGGGCACGTGTTGCCGCGCACCGCGTTGGAGTCGTTCCCGGAGTCGGCTTCGTGAGCCTTCCGCACCTCCTCCTGGTGGACGACTCGGAAGCGGTGCTGGCCTTCGAAAAGGCCGCGCTCTCGGGACATTACGCCATCAGCACCGCCATCAACGGCCGCGAGGCGATGGCCAAGGCGAAGCAGATCCATCCCGCCGCCATCCTCCTCGATCTCTCCATGCCGGAGATGGACGGCGACGAGGTCCTCGCCCGCCTGCAGGACGATCCGGAGCTGCGCCGCATCCCGGTGATCATCATCTCCAGCGAGAAGCCCCGCGCCGAGTCCTGCCTGCGCAACGGCGCCAAGGCCTTCCTCCCCAAGCCCATCCGCGCGCCGGACCTCTTGCCGCTGGTGGGCCGGGTGCTGGAGAGCGCCCGGGCGGAAGCGCGGGCGGGGGACGTGGCCGCGCTCTTCGTCACCGTCGGGTCGGTCGAGCTGGGGCTGCCCCTGGAGAGCGTGCGCAACGTGCTCCACCAGACGGCGATGAAGCCGCTCCCCCTCGGCCCCGCCTACCTCTCGCAGATGTTCGAGCTGCACGGCGAGCCGGTGGCCGTGCTCGACCTGGCGCGGCGCCTGGGCGTCGAGCACGCCCAGCCGGTGCTGGAGCGCAAGCTGGTGGTGGTGCAGCGCGACGGCCTCAAGCTCGCCCTCTGCGTCGACGAGGTCCGCGATCCCGAGGAGCTGATCGCCGCAGACGTGACCCCCAAGGAGAAGCTGGGCGGCTCGCAGCACGGGCACCTCAAGGACGCGCTGCTGGGCGTGGCGAAGACCGCCCGCGGATCGCTGCCGCTGATCGACCCCCGGGCGCTGGTCTCCCGCAGCCTCTTGCGCACCCTGGCCGCCGGCCTGCGCGCGGAGGCCAAGGCATGAGGCGCTTCGACGACCGGGCGCTCGATCAGCTCATCGCCTTCGCCTCGGAGTGGACGGGCTTCTCCCGCGACGCCATCCTCCCCGACGCGGTCCGCCGCGCCGCCGCCGGCCTGGGCCCGCCCGCGGAGGTGCTGCGGCGCGCCGCGCAGCGCGACCTCCCCGTGGTCCACGCCCTCTGCCAGGCGGTCTCGGTGGGCGAGACCTACTTCTTCCGCCACCCGGAGCACTTCCGCTGGCTGGCGGGGAGCTTCCTTCCCGAAGCGCTCTCCGCGGGTGCTCCGGGGATCCGCGCCTGGAGCGCGGGCTGCGCCACGGGCGAGGAGGCGTACTCCCTCTCCGCCTGCCTGCTGGAGTCCGTCCCCGCTCCCCGGACCGTGGAAGTGCTGGGCACCGATCTGCTGGAGCGGAACCTGGCCGCGGCCCGGGCCGGCGAGTACGGCGCCTGGTCGCGCCGGCCATCGGGTCCCCTGCTCCACGGGGTCTTCGCCAGCCAGAAGCAGGAGCGGGTGCGCATCGCCGAGCGGGTCCGCGCCGCCACCACCTTCCTCGCCCACAACCTGCTCGAGGAAGCGCCCGGGCAGTTCGACCTCATCCTCTGCCGCAACGTGCTGGTCTACTTCTCGCCCGAAGCGGTGCGCGGCGCCGTCCGCCACCTCTGCGCGGCGCTCAAGCCCGGCGGCGCCCTGCTCTTCGGGTCGATGGATCTCGCCGAGCCGCCCCCGGGCCTGTTGCGCGCCGGCCCCTCCGAGCTGCAGATCTACCGCCGCCCGGAGGTGCAGCAGGCCCCCCGGCCCGCTCCCGTCCGCGTCCGCGAGCTGGAGCCGGTGGTGCCGCCTCGGGTCCGCGCCGTCCCTCCGCCCGAGCCGGTCGCCCTGCACCTGCGAGCCCTGGTGCACATCGAGCGCGGCGAGCGCAAGCGCGCCCAGAAGGAGCTGGACGACCTGGCCCGGCAGGTGCCGGAGTACGTGCCCGGCATCCTCGAGCGCGCCCTGCTCCACGTCCGCCTGGGAGAGAAGTCCGTCGCCACCACCCTGATGCGCGAGGTCCTCAAGCGCACCGAGAACCTGGCCTCCGACGATCTGCTGCCCGGGCCCGAGCCGCTGCCGGTGAGCTTCTACCGAGACTCCGCGGAGACCTTCCTCCGCTCCTCGCGAGGAGGCCCGGCATGAGGCTGCAGGCGCGCGAGGAATCCGGGTTCGCTCCCGAGCTGAACGAACTGTTGATGAAGCGGGCGGAGCGCGCCCGGAAGAAGCCGGTGGAGGTGGAGGAGGAGAACGTCCTCTGGCTGGCCGAGTTCCCCGTGGGCGAGGAGACCTGCGCGATCTCCCTGGAAGCGCTGCGCGCCGCAGTGCCCTTGAAGATGGTCACCGCCATTCCCCTCTCCCCGCCGCACGTGATCGGCATCCTCCGCTTCCAGGGCCAGATCGTCACCGCCCTCTCGCTCGCCTCCCTGCTCGGCGGCCGCGGATGGCGCGAGGACCCGGCGGTGCTCCTGGTAGTCGACCCCGGCTTCGGCCACCTGGTGGCGCTGGACTGCGAGCGCATCCCCAAGCCCATCGCCGTCCCCCACACTCTGGTGGAGGAGGCCCGGGCCCGCTCCAACGGGGCGGTGACCGAGCTCACCCTGCCCGGCATGCGCCAGGTGAACCTGCTCGATCTCATGCGCCTGATGGACCGGCGCCATGCCCAGGAGAAGCGGTGATGGATCCGCTTCTCGAGCAGCTCCTGGAAGGCTTCGTCGACGAGTCGCAGGAGATCTACGACCGGGTGACGCGCAGCTTGATGGCGCTGGAGAAGTCGCCGGCGCAGGGCTCCAGCTTCGACGAGCTGGCCCGCGGGCTGCATACCCTCAAGGGTAGCGCCGCCACCCTGGGGCTCTCCGAGCTGGCCGACTTCGCACACCGGATGGAGGACGTGGTCCTGCCCTTGCGCGGGTCGGCGCAGCCCTTGCCCGGGCCCATCTCCGACGCCCTGCTCAACACGCTCGACGTGTGGATGGCGCGGCTGCGGGCCACGGCGGCGAAAACGGATCTGCCCGATCTTTCCCCGGGCTTCGCCCTGCTGGATTCGGTGAAGCCCGCGGCCGCAGCGGGGAAGAAGGAAAAGCACGGCAAGCGTGCGGCCGAGCCGCCGCCGGCCAAGGTCGCGGTCCCCGTGCCCGACGACACCGCCGTGCCGGTGGCCCCCGCCGCCAACGACGACACGCAGGGCGACAGCTGGCGGGTGAGCACCCGGCAGGTGATCTCGCTCCTGCACGAGGTGGAGCGCCTGCGCGAGGTGCGGCTGCGCCTGGAGGAGCGGCGGCGGGAGCTGGATCGCGCGCTGCACCAGCTTTCCCGTCTGGGGATCCAGGGGGAGACCGCGGAGGCCCGGGCCCTGCTCCTGGGCATCCGCCGCTCGCTGGGCGCCGACGGCGAGGAAGCCTCCGACATCGTCGCCTCCATGGAGGACGGCCTCAAGGCCATCTCCACCATGCCGGTGCGGACGGTGATCGAGCCGTTGCGCCGGGCGGTGCGCGACCTGTGCAAGGCCACCGGCAAGGAGGCCCGGCTCTCGGTGGCGGGCGGCGAGGTCTCGCTGGACCGGCGGGTTCTGGAGCAGCTCCGCGGGCCCCTGGTGCACCTGGTGCGCAACGCCGTCGATCACGGGCTGGAGATGCCCGAGGTGCGGGAGCGGGCCGGCAAGCACCGGGAAGGCGCCCTGCACATCCGGGTGGAGCAGCAGGGGAACATGCTCTTCATCGAGGTGGCGGACGACGGCGCCGGCCTGGACGTGGAGCAGATCCGCGAGGCCGCCCTGCGCCGCGCGCTGGTGCCGGCGGAAGAGCTGGCGAACATGACCGTCCAGCAGCTCCACCAGCTGGTCTTCCGGCCCGGGTTCTCCACCAAGCTGGAGGCCTCGGAGTTCTCCGGCCGGGGCGTGGGCCTGGACGTGGTGCGCAACCAGATCCAGGCCCTGCAGGGCCAGGTGGAGGTGCAGAGCGTCCCCGGGCAAGGGGCGCGCTTCATCCTCATCCTCCCCGCGGACCTGGGCAGCTCGCCGGTGCTGGTGGTCCGCTGCGGGGAGCACGAGCTGGGCCTGCCCATGGCCGCCATCGAGTCCTCGCGGGCGGCGCGCAGCCAGGAGCTGCGCTCCGGCCGCACCAAGGTGCAGCTCGAGCACCGCGAGCAGCTGGTCCCGGTGCAGGACCTGGGCGCCCTGCTCGGGCTGCGCCAGCCGGAGATCCCCGCGGAGGGCCAGCCGCTCTTGATCGTGCAGTCGCAAGGCCGGCGGCTGGCCCTGAGCGTGGACGAGGTGATGGGCGACAAGGAGCTGGTCATCCGCCCCCTGCCCGTCGAGGTGCGCGACCTGCCCGCCTACCAGGGCGCGGCCACGCTGGCCCGCGGGGAGCTGGTGCTGATCCTCCGGCCCGACTGGCTGGCGAACACCGACCGCCGGGCGGAGTCCGGCCTGGGCGGCACCCGGCGGGCCCTGGTGGTGGACGACTCGCTCACCGCCCGCGCCCTGCACCGCACCGCCCTGGAGACCGGCGGTTTCCTCGTCCACACCGCCTCCAACGCCCGGCAGGCGCTGGAGCAGCTGCGGCACAGCGCCTACGACATCATGGTCTGCGACATCGGGATGGAAGAGATGGACGGCTACGAGCTCACCGCGGCGGTCCGGCAGCGGCCGGAGACGGACGCCATGCCCATCCTCCTCGTCTCCGCCCGCGACTCCGACACCGATCGGCAGCGCGGGCTGGCGGTGGGGGCCGACGGCTTCCTCACCAAGAAGGACTGCGTCTCCGGCCGGCTGCTCTCCGAGGTGAGCGCCGTGGTCTCGCGCCGCAAGGGGGCCGCATGACGGCCCGGCCCATCCGCGTGCTGGTGGCCGACGATTCCGCCACCCTGCGCACCGCTCTCTGCGAGCTCCTGGGGGAGGATCCCCGCCTCGCCATCGTGGGCCAGGCCGCCGACGGCGTGGAGGCGGTGCAGAAGGCGCGCACCCTGCGCCCCGACGTCATCACCATGGACGTGAACATGCCCCGCCTCGACGGGCTGGGGGCGATCGCCTCCATCATGGCGGAGGCCCCTTCCCGCATCCTGGTGATCAGCTCCGTCCGGCAGCACCGGCACATGGAGCTCTCCTTCAAGGCCATGGCCGCGGGAGCGCTGGAGCTGATCGCCAAGCCGGAGGGCGGGCCGGAGGATCTCCGGCGCTGGGCGCGGGGGGTGGCCGAGTCGGTGCGGCTGATGGCCGAGGTGCCGGTGGTGCGCCGGCACCGCGCCGGCCGCGGGACGCGCCTGCCGCCCATCGGCCACGGCGCCCGGATCGACGTGGTGGCCCTGGTGGCCTCCACCGGCGGTCCGCCCGCCCTGGCCGCCGTGCTGGGCGCGCTGCCGCGCGATCTGCCGGTGCCGGTGATGATCGCCCAGCACATCGCCAGCGGGTTCACCACCGGGCTGGTGCGCTGGTTCACCAGCGTCTGCCCGCTGAAGATTGCCATCGCCACCGACGGCCAGATGGCACTGCCCGGGCACGTCTACCTTCCGCCCGACAGCTGCGACCTGGAGATGGACCGGGAGGGGCTCTTGCGCACCCCGCGCAACAGCGGGCTCCACTGCCCCTCGGGCAACAGGCTCCTGGCTTCGCTGGCGCGCTGCCGGGGCTCGCGCACCGCCGGCTTCGTCCTCACCGGGATGGGCGACGACGGAGCCCAGGGCCTGCTCGAGCTACGGCGGGCGGGCGGGGCCACCTACGCGCAGGACCAGCAGACCTCGGTGGTGTTCGGCATGCCGCAGGCGGCGCAGGCCTGCGGCGCGGCGCAGGCGCAGCTCCCGCTGGAGAGCATCGCCCCGGCCATCCTCGAACTGTGCAGGGAACGAACGGGCTCCGCCGCGGCGGCAGACTCGCAAGGGTGACGACATGGAGATGAAAGCGAAGCGGCAGGAAGGGTTGCTCCGGGGCGGCTGGCCCCTGCAGATCAAGGTTTCGGCCCTGGTGGTGCTGGCCCTGGTCTCGCTGGCCGTGGCCACCGGACTGAGCAACTACCTCTATTTCCGCACCGTGCTGAACAAGGAGATGGTGGCCCGGGGCAAGGCCATCTCCGGCACCCTCGCCTCCGCCCTGGTGGAGATGCCCGACAGCGCCCTGGGCGCCACCATCTCCTCGGTGAAGAAGGAAGCGAACCTCGCCTACGTGGAGGTGGTGAACCCCCGGGGCTCGGTGATCGCCCACACCTTCGAGGGCCGGGCGCCGGCCCAGGATGCCGCGGCGCTGCGGGAGACGGAGAAGATCCAGGAGGTGAAGCTGGAGGGGGTGAAGTACATCGACGTCCCGGCGCCGGTGATCACCGGGGCGGTGGTGCACGTGGGCCTCGATCCGGCCGAGGGCAACGCCATGGCCCTGCAGGCGCAGAAGCTCCTGGTGGCCATCACCCTGGCCGCCCTGGTGCTCGCCGCCCTGGTCTCGTTGGCGCTGGTCGCCCGCTTCGTGGCCCCGCTGCGCACCCTCACCCTGGCCACCCGGCGGATCGTCGACGGCGATCTCACCCAGCGCATCGAGGTGGCCACCCGCGACGAGGTGGGCGAGCTGGCGGCGGGCTTCGGGCAGATGGTGGAGAAGATGAAGGAGGTGCTCAAGGCCCTGCAGGAATCGGTGCAGCTCCTCACCGAGGCCGGCGGGGAGCTGGGCCAGAGCACCAGCGACCAGAGCCAGACCATCACCCGCCAGGCCACCGCGCTGCAGGAGACGCAGGTGACGGCGCAGGAGATCAAGCAGACCTCGCTGCTCGCCGCCCAGAAGGCGGAGACGGTGCTCAAGCTGACGGAGAAGGCGGACCAGGTCTCCTCCCAGGGCGAGGCGGCCATCGAGCAGTCGCTGGGCGGGCTCACCGACATCCGCTCGCAGGTGGACGAGATCGCCCAGAAGATCAACCAGCTCTCCGAGCGCACCCAGCAGATCGGGGGCATCACCCAGACGGTGAAGGACCTGGCCGACCAGTCGAACATGCTGGCCCTGAACGCCGCCATCGAGGCGGTGCGCTCGGGCGAGCACGGCAAGGGCTTCGCGGTGGTGGCCCGCGAGATCCGCTCGCTGGCCGACCAGTCCATCCAGGCCACCAACCGGGTGCGGGAGATCCTCGAGGACATCGGCGGCGCCATCCAGGTGGCGGTGAACATCACCGAGCGGGGCTCGCAGAAGATCGACGGCGGGCTGGCCCAGGTGAAGCAGTCGGGCGAAAACCTGAGAGAGCTGTCCAACATCGTCAAGGACAACTCCTCGGCGGTGCGCCAGATCGCCGCCGCGGTCTCCCAGCAGAACGCCGGCATCACCCAGATCTTCAGCGCGGTCACCGACCAGACGCGGATGATGGACGAGACCATGAAGCGGCTGGAAACCACCACTGCCGCGGCCGCCACCCTCAAGGACCTGTCCGCCCGCGTCTCCGAGGTGGTGGGCCGCTTCCGGGTGTAACCGGATCACGTCGACGTTGACGCGATCGTTGACGTTGAGGTGATCGTGATCGTGGACGGCGACGGCGACGGCGACGTGAACGTGGCCGTGGACGTGCGGTATAGCTACCGCGATGATCCAGGTCGACCACCTGCGCAAGTGGTACCGCGTCCACCGGCGCGATCCCGGCCTGGGAGCGGCCCTGCGCTCGCTCTTCCGCCGCCGCTACGAGGACGTGAAGGCGGTGGAGGACGTCACCTTCGCCATCTCCGCCGGCGAGCGGGTGGGCTTCCTCGGTCCCAACGGGGCGGGCAAGACCACCACCCTCAAGGTGCTCTCCGGCCTGCTCCACCCCACCGAGGGCCGGGTGGCGGTGGCGGGGTTCACGCCCAAGAAGCGCGAGCGCGGGTTCCTCGAGCAGATCACCCTGGTGATGGGGCAGAAGCAGCAGCTCCTCTGGGACCTGCCGCCCTCGGAGACCTTCCTCCTCAACCGGGCCATCTACGACATCCCCCGCAAGCAGTACGACGCCACCATGGCCGAGCTCACCGAGCTGCTCGACCTGGGGCCGCTTCTGGGCAAGCCCACCCGGCAGCTCTCGCTGGGCGAACGGATGAAGTGCGAGCTGGCGGTGGCCCTCTTGCACCGGCCCAAGGTGCTCTTCCTCGACGAGCCCACCATCGGGCTGGACGTCTCCATGCAGGCGGTGGTGCGCGGCTTCGTGCGCGCCTACAACGAGCGCTTCGGGGCCACGGTGCTGCTCACCTCCCATTACATGGAGGACGTCGCCGCCCTCTGCCCGCGGGTGATGGTGATCGACAAGGGGCGGCTGATCTACGACGGCGGCTTGCCGGAGCTGGTGCGCAGGGTGCGCCCGGACAAGCGGGTGCTCTTGCGCCTCTCCAGGCCGGTGGACCGGCGCGACCTGGAGGTGCTGGGCTCGGTGGTGGAGCACCGCGACGCGGAGGCCATCGTCCAGGTCTCGCAGGAAGCGCTGCAGGCGGCGGTGGCCCGCGCCCTCTCCTCGCTTCCCCTCACCGACCTCACCGTGGAGGACCCCCCGCTGGAAGAGGTGATGCGCGACCTCTTCGCCCAGGGGCGGGCCGCGTGACCCGCGTCCTCCGGGCCTACCCGCAGCTGCTGCGCACCGGCTTCGCCGCGGCGGTGGCGTACCGCGCCGAGTTCCTCATCTGGATGTTCTCCACCAACATGCCGCTGGTGATGCTGGCCATCTGGGCGGCGGCCGCGCGCTCGGGGCCGGTGGGCGCGTACTCGCAGCAGGCCTTCGCCGCCTACTACCTGGCGGCGCTGCTGGTCCGCCTGATGACCGGCGCCTGGGTGGTGTGGGAGATGACGATGGAGATCCGCCAGGGCACGCTCGCCCTGCGCTTGCTCCGCCCCATCCATCCCCTCTTGCAGTGGTCGGCGGACAACCTGGCCGCGGTCCCCATGCGCGGGGTGGTGGCCATCCCGGTGGTGGCCATCCTCCTCTGGGCGGCGCGGGCGCAACTGGCTCACGACTGGTTCCCCTGGATCCTGCTCGCCCCCGCGCTGCTCGGGGCCTGGCTCCTCTACTTCCTGGTCCAGGCGATCATCGGCACCTTCGCCCTGCGCTTCGAGAGCGCGGCCTCGCTCTTCGACGCCTGGCTGGGATTCTCCAACATCCTCTCCGGGTACCTGGTCCCGCTCGACCTCTTTCCCCAAACGGTGCGGGAGCTGGCCCTGATCCTTCCCTTCCGCTTCCAGCTCTCCTTCCCGGTGGAGCTGATGCTGGGTCGCTGGTCGCGAGGCGAGGGGCTGGAGCTTCTCCTGGCCCAGTGGGCCTACGTGGCGCTCTTCTGGCTGGGCGCGAGGGTCGCGTGGCGGTCGGGGCTCCGCCACTACGCGGCGTACGGCGGATGATGCGCCCCTTGCGCGTAGTGCGCGCCCAGCTCCGCGCCTCGGTGGCCATCGCCCTGCAGTACCGGCTGGAGTTCGCCGTGGAAGGGGCGCTGGCCCTGCTCTGGATCGGGGTGACGCTGGTGCCGCTGCTGGTGGTGTTCGGCTCGCAGAAGGCGGTCGCCGGCTGGACCTTTCCCGAGATGCTGGTGGTGCTGGGATGGTTCGTCGCCCTCAAGGGGGTGCTGGAAGGCACCCTCAGCCCTTCGCTGTTGCAAGTCATCGAGCACGTGCGCAAGGGGACGCTGGACTTCGTCCTCCTCAAGCCCGCCGACGCGCAGCTCCTCGTCTCGCTCTCGAAGATCGAGCCCTGGCGGGTCACCGACCTGGCCGGCGCCGCGGTGATCTTCGCCATCGCCTTCCAGCGCATCGGGCACCGCCCGGCGGCGCACGACGTCCTGCTCGCCGCCGCGCTGCTGCTCTGCGCGGTGCTGGTCCTCTACTCCATCGCCATCGTGGTGGTGTCCATCGCCTTCGTGGCGGTGCGGGTGGACAACCTGCTCTACCTCTTCCAGTCGGTGTTCGACGTGGCCCGCTGGCCGAACAGCGTCTTCCGCGGGGTGCTGGCCTTCCTCTTCACCTTCGTGCTTCCCCTGGCCCTGATGACCACCTACCCGGCCCTGGCGCTCCTGGGAAAGCTGACCGTCCAGACCGCGGTGGCCGCGGTCCTGGGCACGCTGATCTTCGCCTGGGTGGCGCGGGGGATCTGGAAGGCCAGCATCCGCCGGTATACGTCCGCCAGCTCCTAGGCTCCCGCGGTCGCCTGCTCCACCGCCTCCAGCAGCATCTCCTCCTCGAACGGCTTGGAGAGGAGCTGGGCGCCCGCCTTCATCGCCCGGGCGGCCATCGCCGGGTCGCCGTGGCCGGTGATGAAGATGATGGGGATCCGGCGCTCCTCCGCCGCCAGCGCGTCGCGCAGGTGCATCCCGCCCTGGCCGGGCATGCTCACGTCCAGCACCAGGCAGGCCGGGTCGAACCCGGTGCGGGAGAGGAACTCGCGGGCGGAGGCGAACGTCTCCACCTGGTAACCGGCCGAGCGCAGGAGCCGCCGGAGACCGCGGCGGACCGACGGGTCGTCGTCGACCACCGCGACCAGCGCCCGGCCCTCCGTCATGCGCTCTCCATCCGGGGCAAGGCGAAGTGGACGGTGGCGCCCCGGCTTTGGTTGTTCGTCGCCCAGATCGAGCCGCCGTGCGCCTCGATGATCGATCGGGCGATGGAGAGGCCCATGCCCATTCCGGCCTCCTTGGTGGTGTAGAAAGGCTCGAAGATCCGCGCCTCCGTCCCGTCGGACAGGCCGGTGCCCGCGTCCTGCACCGCCACCTGCGCCCGCTCGGCGTTCCGGGTGCGCACTACGATGGTCCGCTCCCCCTCCGAGACCTCCGCCATGGCGTCCATGGCGTTGACCAGGAGGTTGAGCATCACCTGCTCCAGCTGGACGCGGTCCCCGCTCACCACCACCGGCGAGGAATCCAGCTCCAGCACCACGGTGGTGCTGCGGATGACGGCGTCGCTGCCCAGAAGCCGGGTGACGTCTCCGATCAGGTCGTTGAGGTCGAGGCGGGCCTGGCGAAGCTCTCCCTTGCGCAACAGATCGCGCAGGCGGTGGATGACGTCCGCCGCCCGCCGGTCGTCGGCGATGATGTCCTGGACGGTGGCCCGCAGCTCCTCCAGGGGGAGCGGGTCGGCGAGCAGGAACCTGCGCGCGGCCTGGGCGTTGGCCAGGATCCCGGTGAGCGGCTGGCTCAGCTCGTGCGCCAGCGAGGCGGTCAGCTCGCCCATCATGGAGACGCGGGCCACGTGGGCCAGCTCCTGCCGGCTGGCCCGCAGGGCGTCCTCGCCCTCCTTGCGGTCCAGGGCGTTGGCGAAGACCTCCGCCACCAGCTGCAGGCGGGGCAGGAGCTTCTCCGGCCAGATCCGCTCCGCGGAGATCGTTTCCAGCGACAAGCCGCCGATCACCCGCCGGGTGGCCACCAGCGGAAGGGTGACGCTGGTCCGCACGTCGGCGCCCGCCAGCGCGCCCCGTTCCAGCGAGCGGGAGAAGAGGAAAGGCCCCTCCAGGCGCAGCCGCTCGGCGGCAGCCGGATGCTCGCGGCCCACCACCGTGGCCGGCAACGCCTGGTGTCCGGGCGCGGCCCAGGCGTGGGAGACGGCCAGGCCGCCCTCGCCGGCAGGAAAGCGCAGCAGCAGGACCCGGTCGAGGCGCAGGAACTCGCCCAGCTTCTCCAGCGACCCGGCGATCGCCCGGTCCACCTCATGGCTGGGAAGATGGACGAAAGCGGCGGAAAGGCGGGCGAGGAACTCCTCGAATCGCAGGCGCTCCGCCAGCGCGCTCTGCGCCTTGCGCCGCTCCTCGGTGAGGGCCGCCAGGCACATGAGGGGAATGGCCAGGACGCTGAGGAGGAGCTGCAGGGGAAGGACCTGGTCGGACACCGGCGACCCGGTGAACGGCCCCAGCCCGCGGCTCGCCGCCCAGATGGCCACCAGGGTGGTGAGGAGCAAGGAGAGGCTCGCGCCCAGGGGCGCGAAGCGCACCGCCGCCCAGAGGAGGAAGGGAAGCAGCCAGGCGAAGGGCGAGCCGGGCGACCCGTTCGCGGCCATGGAGTCGGGGCCGCCCACGGTGAAGACCACCAGGGCGCCCGCCGCCAGGAGGAGCGCGAGCAGCGCTCCCTCCTTGCGCTGGCGCAGATACGGCGCCTCGCCCTTGTCGCGCAAGGCGGAGGCGACGGTGAGGATCGCCGAGGCCACCGTCAGCTCGGTGAGGATGTTGGAGAAGATCCGCGTGCGCCAGACCGTCCAGTAGGCCTCCCTGCGGAAAGCGGTCACCACGGCGGCGTCCGCGAACGAGGAAAGGAAGGGAGCGAGGAGCGCGGCGCCGGCGATGAACACCACCACCCGGCGCAGGGTGTCCAGGCGGCCGGGGGCGTCGCTGAAGAGGCGCACGCAGAGGGCGGCGATCAGCGCCTCGCTGCAGTTGGTGGCGAAGAGGGCCAGCACCAGCGGGACGGGACCGATGTTGGGCAGTTCCGCCAGGAGGTGCGCGGGAAAGGCCGCGAGCAGGTAGATCCACCAGCGCCGGGGCGCGGCCAGGAGCAGCGTGGCGGTGAGGATGGAGTTGGGAGGCCAGACCACCGAAGGGATGGAAGGCGGCAGGCGGAGGATGAAGCCGATGTTCGCCCCGAGCCAGTAGCCGGCGGCGACCAGGATCG
>DATKAG010000375.1:0-9890 GCA_035498355.1 Myxococcales bacterium
CGCCTGGAGGAGGCCGGCGTGGACGCCTTCGTCACCGTCAGCCGCGGCGTGCTCTCCCACTACGGCAAGTCGGCCACCCTCTGGGTGCGCTCGCCGCGCGGCGAGGTGCCGATCGGCGAGTACACGCCTCTCTACCAGCGCTACGCGGATGCGGCGACGCTGGCCCGCCTCTACGTGCAGCCGGAGCGCTGGGACGAGGCCCGGAGCCTGCTCACACTGCCCTGAACGCGGCGGCGATCATGCTCCGGGGGCACACATATCCTGCCCAGGGAGCGGATGTTATGCTCGCTTGGTGAATCGGCTCCAGCAACGCGTCGAGAAGCTGGGAGGAATTCTCGACGCCGCCAAGGCCCTGGTCGCGGAGCGGGACCTCGATCGGCTGCTCAACCTCATCGTCCAGGCGGCCGCCCGGGTGGTGGAGGCGGACCGCTGCTCGCTCTTCCTCGTCGACCGCGATCGCGGCGAGCTCTGGACCAAGGTGGCGCAGGGCATGGGGATGAAGGAGATCCGCATCCCCATGGACCGGGGAATCGCCGGCGCGGTGGCCACCACCAACACGGCCATCAACATCCCCGACGCGTACAAGGACCCCCGCTTCAACCAGAACGTCGACAAGCAGACCGGCTACCGGACGCGCACCATCCTCTGCGTCCCCATGCGTTCGCTGGAAGGCGAGGTGGTGGGGGTGCTGCAGGCCCTCAACAAGCTCGACGGCAAGGCCTTCCACGACGAGGACGAGGAGCCCCTCTCCGCCCTGGGCGGACAGGCCGCCGCCGCCGTCAACAACGCGCTCCTGCACCACGAGATCGAGCAGCTCTTCGAAGGCTTCGTGCGCGCCAGCGTGGTGGCCATCGAGGCGCGCGATCCCACCACCGCCGGCCACTCCGGCCGGGTGGCCCGGCTCTCGGTGGGGCTGGGCGACGTGCTCCCCCGCGCGGGGCGGACCGCGGGGCGCTGGAAGGGGGCCTCGCTCAATTCCCAGGAGCGGCAGGAGCTGCGCTACGCGGCCATGCTGCACGACTTCGGCAAGGTGGGTGTGCGGGAGAACGTGCTGGTCAAGGCCAACAAGCTGGAGCCGCTCGAGCTGGAGAACCTGCGCGGCCGCTTCGAGACCATCTACGTGCAGGAGGAGCTGCGGGCGGAGAAGGAGAAGGTGAAGATCCTCCTCCGCCATCCCGGCGACGAGTCGAAGCAACGGCTCGCCGAGGTGGAGAAGCGGCTGGACGAGCGCAAGCGCGAGCTCTCCTCCGTCTTCGAGTTCGTGGTCTCCTGCAACCGGCCCACCCTGCTCAGCGAGGGGACCTTCGACCGGCTGGACGACATCGCCCGCGCCACCTTCGTCGGCCCCTTCTCCGGGGAGCAGCGGCCCTTCCTCTCCCGCAACGAGGTGGTGAAGCTCTCCATCCGCAAGGGGTCGCTCACCGAGGACGAGCGGCGGGAGATCGAGTCGCACGTCACCCACACCTACCGGTTCCTCACCCAGATCCCCTGGACCCGCACCCTCAAGCGGGTTCCGGACATCGCTTACGGCCACCACGAGAAGCTGACCGGGCGGGGCTACCCGCGCTCGCTCAAGGAAGCGGAGATCGCTCTGCCCACCCGGATGATGACCATCAGCGACATCTACGACGCCCTCACCGCCAGCGACCGCCCCTACAAGCGGGCGGTGCAGAAGGAGAAGGCGTACGACATCCTCCTCGACGAGGCGAAGCGCGGGGAGCTGGACAAGGATCTGCTGCGCGTCTTCATCGAAGCCGACGTTCCCGGGAACGCGCCCCAGGAGCCCTGACCGCCCTTAGCGGTTCCCGCCGGCCGCTTCGCCGCGGGGCTGGGTCCGGGCCTTCTCGAACTCGTCCCCCGGCGTCCACTTCGGCATCTGCGGCGCATTGGCGATGCCCAGCCCCACCGCCAGCTGCAGTTGTGCGTCCTGCACGTCGCCCGAGAGGTCCCAGTCCCCGTGGTACTCGTCGGAGGGCTGGTGGTAGCGCTTGTGCTCGTACTCCACGTTCTGCTCCGCGCCCCAGCCCTGGGGACGCCCCACGTAGCTGGGCCCGCCCTTGACGGACACCGGCGGAACTCCCACCCGGGCCAGGGAGAACATGTCCGAGCGGTAGAACAAGCCCCGGTCGGGGAAGGGGTCGCCGTGCACCGTCCGCCCCTGCGAGGCGGCCACCTTGCGCACCACCCCGTCGGCGCTGGACTTGCCCAGGCCCAGGACGCCCACGTCGGTGGTGCGCCCCCAGGGGTTCACGACGTCCAGGTTGATGTCGGCGGCGATGCGCTCCGCGGGGATGGGCGGATGCTCCGCCAGCCAGCGCGATCCCAATAGGCCCTGCTCCTCGGCGGTGACGAAGGCGAAGATCACCGAGCGCTTCGGGGGCGCGAAGGTGGCCGCGTGCGCGATGGCCAGCAGGGTGGCGCAGCCGGAGGCGTTGTCCAGCGCCCCGTTGTAGATCCCGTCGGTGGTGCCCGGAGGCGGCGTCCCCTTGCCCAGGTGGTCGTGGTGGGCCGTGTAGATCACCGCCTCCTGGGAAAGCCTGGGGTCCGTGCCCGGGAGGATGCCCACCACGTTGGCGCTGCGGATCTGGTTGCGGGTGATGGCCATGTCCAGGGAGAGCGTGGATCCCAGGGGCTGGACGCGGAAGTCGCGCGACCCGGCCGCTTTGCGGAGGGCGTCGAGATCCTGCTGCCCCTGCTGCGCCAGCCGGACGGCCGCCGCCTCGGTGATCCAGCCCTGGAACTGCATGGTGCGCGGTTCGGCGTCGGAAGGGGGCAGGTCCTGGTGCGAGCCGTCGGCGCGGTTCGCCAGCACCTGCCAGGGATAGCCGGCGCTGGGCGTGGTGTGGATCACCAGCGCTCCGACCGCGCCGTGCCGGCTGGCGTTGATGTACTTGTAGTCCCACCGGCCGTACCAGAGGCGCACCCCCTGGCCCTTGAAGGGCGGGTTGAAGTTCATCACCACCACCACCTTGCCCTTGACGTCGGCGTCCTTGTAGTCGTCCCAGCCGTACTCGGGCGCGGTGATGCCGTAGCCGGCGAAGACCAGGGGGACGTCCTTGAGCGTCGCCCGGTCGATGTGTGCGTTGGGCTCGAAGATGAGGTCGGCCGCGTTGCCCCCCAGGGCGTGGAGGGTGAGGTCCTTGCCCCCGGCGGTGAAGTGGACGTCCCTGGGCACGTCCGCGCGCAGCTCGATCAGAGGCACCGCCTGGAACCACGTGCCGTTGTCGCCCAGCGGCTTCAGGCCGAACGCTTCCATCTGCGCGGCCAGGTACTTCGTGGCCAGCTCGTCGCCCGGCTGGCCGGGGCGGCGCCCCTCCAGGAGGTCGTCGGAGAGGAAGCGGAGATGTCCGGAGATCTCCGCGGCGGTGATGCGGCTCAAGGCAGCGCCTTCGGAGCCGGCCGGGGCGGCGGCGGCGAGCAGGAGCAGGGCGAGGAGCGTCATGGCGCGCTCTGCTACCCCGGGTCGGGCCCGGTTGCAATGGGGCGCGCGGGGTCCTCGATCCAGCCGCTGAAGGAGCCCACGTACAGGCGGGGAGGGGGAAGGCCTGCCAGCTCCATCGCCAGGGCGTCGTGGCAGGCGGTCACTCCGCTGCCGCAGGAGACGATCACGTCGCTCCCGTAGCCTTTGTAGAGATCGCGCAACTCGTCGGGCGGACGGAAGCGCTGGGCAGGGGTGAGATTGCGGGCGAAGGGGGCGTTGAGGGCGCCGGGGATGTGCCCCGCCTTGGGGTCGAGCGGCTCGACCTCGCCGCGGTAGCGCTCCGGCGCCCGGGCGTCGAGGACGACGGACTTTCGCGAGCGCACCTCCTCCACCTCCGCCAGCCGGGAGGTGTCCAGCTTCAGCTTGCGCAGCGGCGCAGGGGCGACCTCCGGCGCCTGTCGGCTGAGCGGCAAGCCGGCCTCCGTCCAGGCTCGCAGCCCTCCGTCCAGCACCGCCACCCGGCGGTGGCCGAAGGCCCGGAGCATGAACCAAAAGCGCGCGGCGATGGAGGAATTGCCCTCGTCGTAGGCTACCACCTGCGTGTCGGGCCCGATCCCCAGGCGGGAGAGCGTCTGCGCGAACTGCTCCTCGCCGGGGAAGGGGTGGCGGCCCGGCCCCCCCGGCCGGGCCAGGTCGCGTTCGAGGTCGACGAAAACCGCCCCGGGCAGGTGACCCTCGTCGTACCTTTGCCGGGCCGGGGGCCCTTTCGATGCCCATCGCACGTCGGCCGGCCGGGCTTCCCGGTGCGCTTGCAGCCAGGAAGGATCCACCAGGAGGGGGATGTCGGACATAGACGCATCTTGCACCGTCCGGCCTCCGCAGGCGATACGAGCGGGAGTCAACGGCTTGCTGGTAAGCTGACGGCGGGGGATTTCAGCGGGAGCCGAATGCCAGAGGTCGAACGCCTCCTCGTCGTAGACGACGAGGCGCCCATCCTGCACGCACTGACGCGCACCTTCGAGGCCGCGGGGTACGAGGTCATCGCCTGCGCCGACCCCGCCGAGGCCCTGGACCGCCTGCGGGAGAAGCCCTTCCAGGTCCTCTCCGCCGACTACATGATGCCGGGGATGAGCGGGGCCGAGTTCCTCGCCCAGGCCAAGGCGCTGCAGCCGGAGACCATCCGCATCCTCCTCACCGCCGCCCACGACTTCAGCGCCGCGGTGGACGCGGTGAACAACGGGGAGATCTTCCGCATCCTCGCCAAGCCCTGGAACCGGGTGGAGCTGCTGGGGACGGTGCGCCAGGCCTTCGACACCTACAACCTGCGGGAGAAGAACCGGCAGCTCACCGCCATCGTCCAGTCGCAGAACGCCGAGCTGGCCGCGCTGAACAAGGGGCTGGAGCAGCTGGTGGAGCAGCGCACCACCAACCTGCTCGACGGCATGGTGGCGGTGCTCGACTACCGCGACACCGAGACCCAGTGGCACTCGCGCCGCGTCTCGCGCTTCACCCGGCGCATCGCCGAGCAGATGGGGGTGAAGGACGCGCACCAGCTGCGCACCATCGAGATGGGCTCGCTCTTGCACGACATCGGCAAGATCGGCGTGCGCGACGCGGTGCTGCTCAAGCCCGGCCCGCTGGACCAGGACGAGTGGCACGAGATGCAGGAGCACCCCCGGCTGGGCTGGGCGCTGCTCCAGCGCATCGAGTTCCTCCGCGACGCCAGCGTGATCGTCCTCCAGCACCAGGAGCGGTACGACGGCCGGGGGTATCCCTCCGGCCTGAAAGGCGAGCAGATCGTGCTGGGCGCCCGCCTCTTCGCGGTGGCGGACACCTACGACGCCATCACCAGCGACCGCCCCTACCGCAAGGCCCAGCCGCACGCGGCCGCCATCGCCGAGATGCAGCGGGTGGCCGGCACCCAGCTCGATCCCCAGGGCGTGGAAGCCTTCTGCGCCATCGCCGAGGAGGAGTGGCTGCGCATCCGCGGCGAGGTGGAGAAGATCTCGCTGCTGGAACAGGAGTGGGGCTGGACCCCGCCCCGCCGGGTCTTCGAGCAGATCCGAGACGCGGCCGCGAAGCAGAAGCAGCCCATCTCCGTGCCGCCGGCGTTCGCCCAAGCCAAGTAGCTCAGGGAGCGAGCAGGAACCAAGCCTTGAGGTATTCGGTCTCGGGGACGCCCAGCAGCGGCGGGTGATCGCGTGAAGCCCCGCGCTTCTCCAGGATCTGCAGCGGGCGCTTCGCTTCCTGCGAGGCCCAGGCGACCACCTCGCCGAAGAGGTCGGCGGTGACGCGGCCGGAGCAGGAGCAGGTGACGAGCAGGCCGCCGGGCTTGAGCAGGCGCACGGCGCGGTAGTTGATCTCGCGGTAGGCGCGCAGGGCCCCTTCCAGCCCCTCCTTGCGCTTGGCGAAGGCGGGCGGGTCGAGGACCACGGTGTCGAACTTGCGCCCCTCCTTGTCCAGCTCGCGCAGCGCCTCCACCGCGTTCTGCGCGCGCGCCGTCACGTTGCCCAGGCCGTTGCGCTCGGCGTTCTTCCGCGTGCGCTCCACCGCCGCCGGATCCTGGTCGATGGCGATCACCTGGTCGGCCTTGCGCGCCAGCTGCAGGGAGAAGCCGCCGTGGTAGCAGAAGGCGTCCAGCGCCTCGCCGCGGGCCAGCTCGCCGGCCCGAAGGTGGTTCTCGGCCTGGTCCAGGTAGCCGCCGGTCTTGTGGTCGGCGAGCAGGTCCACCTCCAGGGCGATCTCCCCTTCGTGGTAGCGGACGCGGAAGTCCTGGCCGAGGAGCGGCCCGGCGCGGCGGGGCAGGCGCTCGAACTCGCGCGCCGAGCCGTCGTCGCGGGCCACCACCGCCCGCGCGCCGGTCAGGGCCACCACCATCCGCGCCAGCTGCTCGCGGCGCACGTCCGCCCACTCCGCCAGGTGCTGCACGGCGGCGACATCCCCGTACAGGTCGACGAAGTAGCCGGGGAGCAGGTCGGCCTCGCCGTGGGCGAGGCGGAAGGCGTCGGCTTTGGGAAAGAGCGCCTTGCGCCGCTCCCAGGCTCGCCGCAGCCGCCCGGCCAGAAGCTCCTCGTCCAGCGCCGAGTCGTTGCGGGAGAGCACCCGCAGGGCGATGGGGCTGGCCGTGGCCCAGAACCCCCGGGCGACGAAGTTCCGCCTCAGGTCCTGGATGCGCACCTCCGCCCCGGAAGCGGCCCCTTCCGGCGCCTCCGCCACGTCGGCGCGGAAGATCCAGGGATGCCCGGCCCGGGCCCGCGCAGCCCCCCTCTGCGTCACCGTGGCTGTGGGCGGATGCATGGAAGGGTGGGCAGTCTGGCATGGGCGCGCTCCCGCCGCATGGGTTAATCTGCGAGGGTGATGACGCCAGAAAACGGCGCCGCTCCCGCCAGGCTCGCTCCCCTTCCCTCGCCCCTGACGCCACAGGAGGCGCGCAAGCTGGCCGCCTCGCTGGAGGCGAACATCGCCCGCGCGCTCAAGGGCAAGGAGGAGCTGGTGGAGCTGGCGCTCGCCGCCCTGGCCGCCGGCGGCCACCTGCTGCTGGAGGACGTGCCCGGAGTGGGCAAGACCACGCTGGCCCAGGCCCTGTCGCGCTCGCTCGACCTCTCCTTCGCCCGGGTGCAGTTCACCAGCGACCTGTTGCCCGGCGACATCACCGGCGTCTCCATCTACGACCAGGCGCGCAACAGCTTCGTCTTCAAGCCCGGCCCGCTCTTCGCCAACCTGGTGCTGGCCGACGAGATCAACCGCACCACTCCCCGCACCCAGAGCTGCCTTCTGGAGGCCATGGCCGAGGGCCAGGTCTCGGTGGACGGGGCGCCGCGCCTGCTGCCCGAGCCGTTCATGGTGCTGGCCACGCAGAACCCGCACGAGCACGCCGGCACCTATCCCTTGCCCGAGTCGCAGCTCGATCGCTTCCTCCTCCGCCTCTCGGTGGGCTATCCGGCGCCGGAGGTGGAGCGGGAGCTGCTCCTGGGCGGAGGCACCCAGCTGGAGCTGAACCACCTGCACCCGGTGGCTTCGGCCCAGGACGTGCGCCGGCTGCAGGCCGCCGTCCCGGTGGTGGCGGTGGCGCCGGAGATCGCCGACTACGTGCTGGCCATCGTCGCGGCCACCCGCAACACTCCGCTCATCTCCCTGGGCGCCTCGCCGCGCGGGGCCATCGCGCTGCTCGGCGTCTCCCGGGCCCGGGCGCTCTTGCGCGGCCGGGGCTACGTGGAGCCGGACGACGTGAAGGAGCTGTGCGTCCCCGTGCTCGCGCACCGCATCGCGCTCGCCGGCCGGGGGCCGGGCGGCGGGGAGCTGGCCCGGCTGGCGGCGGAGCGGGTGGTGCGCGACCTGGTCGAGCAGGTGCCGGTGCCCGAGTGACGCCGGCCTGGAAGCGCAGGCTTGCGTTCACCCGGATGGGGCGCTGGTACACCGGGCTGACCATCGGCATCGGGCTGGCGGCGACCAACACCGGCAACAACCTGCTCTTCCTCGTCCTCGGGCTGCTGCTCGCCTCCATCGTCGTCTCCGGGATCCTCTCCGAGCAGAGCCTGAAGGGCGTCTCCGTCCAGCGCCGGCTGCCCTCGGTGGCCACGGCCGGCCAGCCGGCGCTGATCGGGCTGTTGGCCCGCAACGGCAAGCGGCGCGCTCCCTCCTTCTCCCTGGAGGTGCGGGAGGCGCGGGGCGACGTGCAGGGGCGCGGATTCCTCGTGCTCTTGCCCGCCCGGCAGGCCGCGGAGGTCGCCTACCGGTTCGTGCCCGAGCGGCGCGGCGTGCACCGCTTCCAGCAGATCGAGGTGGCCACCCGCGCGCCCTTCGGCTTCTTCGAGAAGTCCCGGCCCCTGGACGCGGAGGCGGAACTGGTGGTGTTCCCCCGCGAGGTGACTCCCGAGGCGGTGGCGATCCAGGCCACGGCGCGGGAGGGGGATCGGCCGGAGGACCGGATCGGCATCGGGCTGGAGGTGCAGTCGCTGCGCGATCACCGGCCGGGCGAGGACGCCCGCAGCATCCACTGGAAGTCCAGCGCCCGGGCGGGGCGGCTGATCGGCATCGACCGGGAGCAGGAGCGGCGCAAGCGGGTCTGCGTGCTGCTCGACCAGCGCTCCTTGAGCGGCGAGCCGCTGGAGCGGGCGGTAGAGCAGGCGGCGGCTCTTCTGGTGCAGGAGCTGGACCTGGGCGCCGAGGTTTCCCTGTCCCTGGCCGGCCAGTCGCTGGGGCCCGGCACCGGAGACGCGCACCGCCACGCTGCCCTGCGCATGCTGGCCCTGGTGGGGCCGGGCGAGGCCGGCCAGCCCGCTCCCGAGCCCGATCCCGGGGCCTCGATCCTCGAGGTTCGCGGATGAGGGCGGCCAGGCTGCGGATGCCGACCCTGCTGCAGGCGCAGCGCTGGTCGGGGACGGCCACCGCGGTGTTCGCCTTCGTCGGCTGCGCGGTCTCGGGCGAGCTGGGATCGATCATGCTCGGGTTCCTTCCCATCGCCCTTCTCCTCTCCTACCTCCTCCGCGAGCGGGTGCGCGGAGGTGGCGAGTGGGCCTGGAACACCTTTCTCGCCGGGGCGCTCCTCCTCTTCAGCGGCGAGGTGATCTCCGGCCAGGTGGACATCGTGCTCGCGGCCGCCTGGTTCGTGGAGCTGCTCTGCGTCCACCGCCTCTGGCACCGGCGCAACCAGAAGGACGAGCTGCTCCTGCTGCTGCTCTCCCTGCTCCTGCTCTGCGCCGGAGCGGCCCTGGCCGCCGAGCTCACGTTCGGCTTTGCGTTCATGGCCTTCGCCGTCACCGGCACCTGGGCCCTGGCGCTGACCCACCTGCGTTTCGCCATCGAGGAAGGGCGCGGGCAGGCGGGGTCCGCCGCGCTCCTCGCCTCCCGGCGCATCGCCACGCCCGCCTTGCTCGGCGGGCTGGCCGTGCTCTCCACCCTCTCCATCGCCGGGGCGGCGGTGGTGTTCTTCGCCTTCCCCCGGGTCACCATCGGGGGCTGGCGAAGGGCCTCGCGCCCCTCGCCGGTGGCCGGCCTGGGCGACGGCGTCGATCTCTCCCAGCACGGCACCATCGAGGACGATCCCCGGGTGGTGCTGAGGGTTCGCCTCGACCCCCCGCCCCGCGGCGATCCGGAGGACCTGGCGATGCACTGGCGCGCCCGGGCGCTCTCCCAGTGGACGGGGCAGGGCTGGCGCGCGGAGGGAGGGCTGATTCCCGCCAGGCGCCTTCCCCCCCGGACGCACAAGGGGATGCCGCCCGCGCTGCTCAGCGCGGACGTGGAAGTGGTGGGCCAGTTCGGCGACGGCGTGGTGCTCACCCCGCAGGGATGGCCGCTGAGCGTCGACTTCCGCCGCCCGGGCTCCTCCCGGCCCGGCTCGCAGCGGCTCTACCGCAACGCCGCCGGCGACCTCTTCTACCAGCCGGTGGACGGCAACGACCTGCGCTACATCGCGATGGTGGACGCGGCGGAACCCGACATCCCCTCGCTGCGCGGCCGCGGGCAGCGC
>DATKAG010000376.1:0-8798 GCA_035498355.1 Myxococcales bacterium
AGAACGTGGTGGTGCTCGCCACCGGGCGCATCACCGCCAACACCACCCACGTTCCGGAAGAGGAGTCGCGCTTCTCCACCGTCACCCTTCTGGCGCTGCCCGAGGAGGCGGAGATGCTGGCGGTGGCGCAGGAGCTGGGCACGCTCACCCTTCTCTTGCGCAACCCCGACGACCTCGACGCCCAGGAGAAGCGCACGGTGGTGGACGAGAAGATGCTCTTCGCGGGGGAGCGGGCCGGGGAGCTGCAGCAGAAGCGCTACCGCACCATCCAGATCATCCGCGGCAACCGCAACGGGGAGCGCTGATGGCCTTCGTCGTCATCTCCCTCCTCACCGGGGCCTGCGCGGCCCTGCTCTGCTTCCCGGCGCTGCGGGCCTCGCGCAAGGCCTTCGAGGAGTACCAGCGCCGGTACGTCGCTCCCTCGCTCGAGGCTTTGGGGGCCATGTTCCTCTTCCTCGAGGCGAGACAGCTCGTGCGCCTCAACCTGGCCGCCGTGATCGTCCTGGCGGCGGCAGGCTTGCTGATGGCGGGACCGGCCGGGGCGGCGGCCGCGGCCGTGGCCGGGTTCTTCGCCCCGGCGCTGGCCGTCCGGGTCTGCCGGCGGCGGCGGATCCGCCGCTTCGAGTCCCAGCTGGCGGAGGCCCTGCAGCAGATGGCGAGCGCGCTCCGGGCCGGGCTCACCCTGCAGCAGACCGTGGAGCAGGTGGGCCCGCAGAGCGCGGCGCCGCTCCGGCAGGAGTTCGCCCTCTTCACCCGGGAGGTGAAGCTGGGGGTGCCGGTGGATGCCGCGCTGGAGGCGATGGCCCGGCGGGTGGGGTCCCCGGACATGGACCTGGTGGCCATCTCCGCCGGCATCGCCCGCCAGCTGGGGGGAAACCTGGCGGAGATGCTCGAGTGCGTCGCCGCCACCCTGCGCGAGCGCTTCCGGCTGGAAGGGAGGATCGCGGCGCTCACCAGCCAGGGAAAGCTGCAGGGGATCATCGTCGCTTCCCTTCCGCTCTTCGTGGGCCTCTTCCTCTCCTCGTACCGGCCGGACCTGGTCGAGCCGATGTTCGAGGGGGCCTACGGCTATGTCCTCATCGCTGCCATCGTGCTCCTGCAGGGCATGGGCTTTCTCGCCATCCGGCGGATCGTGGCGATCGACGTATGAGCCCCGGCCCGATGGCTGCCGGGGCGGCCCTGCTGGCCGGCGGATGCGCCTTCCTCCTGGCGCTCGCCGCCGCGGGCACCGTCTCGCGCTTGCGATCCAGGCGGAGCGGCCGCCCGCTCCGTTCCAGCGCTCTCGCGGCGCTGGCCGCCGCCAATGCGCGCTGGCTGCCGCAGCGGGGGCGGGCGCGGCTCGCCGAATGGACCGGCCAGGCCGGGCGTCCCTTCGACCTCCGCCCCGAAGAGCTGGTGGCCCTGGCCCAGGCCTGGGCGTTGGCGTGCCTCTTGGCCGGAGCCCTTGCCTCCCTCTGCCTGGGCACGGGCGCTCCGCTCCTTCTCGCCGCCGGGGCGGCGGCGGCTCCCTGCCTCTGGCTTCGCGACCGGATCCGCGCCCGCCGCCGGGCCATCGTCCGGGCGCTGCCCTGGGCCCTCGACTTGCTCACCCTGAGCGTGGAAGCGGGGCTGGACTTCACCGCGGCGCTGGCCAAGGTGGTGGAGAAGATCCGCCGGGGACCGCTGGGCGACGAGCTGGCGCTGGCCATCCAGGAGCTGAGGCTGGGGAAGACGCGCGAGGAGGCGCTGCGCGGCCTGGCCCGGCGGGCCGGGATCGCGCCGCTCGCCTCCTTCGTGCAGGCGCTGGTGCAGGCCGATCGCCTGGGCACGCCGCTCTCCGGCGTGCTGCGCGTGCTCTCCAGCCAGATGCGCACGGAGCGGACGCAGCGGGCGGAGAAGCTCGCCAACGAGGCGCCGGTCAAGCTGCTCTTTCCCCTGGTCCTCTGCATCTTCCCCACCCTCTTCCTCATGCTCTTCGGCCCCCTCGGCTACCAGGCGTTCTTCGGCGGGAGCTTTTGAGGTGGCCTTCTCCCTGGTCGTCAGGGAAGGGAAGGAGCGGGGGCGCAAGTACCGCTTCCGCAGCGCGGTCAGCGTGGGCCGCGACGCCGCGAACGACGTGGTCCTCAACCTCGCCGGTGTCTCGCGGGAGCACGCGCGCATCGAGCCGCAGGGCGACGGGTGGGCGCTGGTCGATCGCGGGTCCGCCAACGGCACCGGGCTGAACGGGGCCTTGCTCTCCAGCGCCGCCCGGCTGCGCCCGGGCGACCGCATCGGCGTGGGCGGGATCGTCTTCGAGTTCAGGGCCGATCGCCGGCCGGCCTGGCTCGACCGCTGGCGTTCGTTGCCCGCTCCGGCCCGGACCACCGCGATCGCCGCCTTCGTGCTCGCCTGCGGCATCGCGGCCGAGCGGGCGACCCGCCTGGGCGGCGCGGCCGCTCGCCGCCCCGCCGGGGATGGTGCGCCATCCCCTGCCGCCGCGCTGCCCCTGCGTGCGCCCGCGGCCGCCGCCGCCGACCTGGAGGCGGGCCGGGCCGCCTGGCAGCGGGGCCGGCTGAAGCTGGAGGAGCGCAGGGTCGCGCCGCGCAACCTCTACGACGCCTGGCAGGCGTTCATGTCCGCCCGCGGGCACCTCGAGGGACTCGATCCCCGGCCGCCGTTCTTCGCCGACCTGGAGCGCCAGATCGGCGAGGCCCAGCGCGACCTGGAGCGCGACTGCCACAGGCTGCTGTTCGCCGCCGCCCGGCACGGTCGCTACGGGGAAGAGGAAAAGGCGCAGCGGATCTGGCGGGAGATCCTCCTCCACTTTCCCGGCGACGACCCGGCGGGCTGCCGGAGCAAGGCGCAGGACAACCTTCTTTCCCTCCAGCCGGACGGGGGCGGGTGATACGGTGATGGCGATGCCCGAGCATCTCCCGGAGCGGACCTGGCCCGACGTTCCTTCCGCGCAGATCACGGCGGTGGGGATGGAGGCCCGGGCCGCCCCGCGCCTGGTGGTGACGGCCGGGCCGCGCAAAGGGGCCGAGTTCGCGCTCCTCGAGCCGCTCACCACCTTGGGGCGGGCCGCGGGGAGCGGGGTGGCGATCGCCGATCTCTCGGTCTCCCGCCGCCACTGCAGCCTGGAGAAGAAGGGCGCCCGCTGGGTGCTCTTCGACGCGGGCTCGGGAAACGGTACGGGCGTGAACGGCAAGACGGTGGCGCGGCAGGAGCTGCGGCATGGCGACGAGGTGGCCCTGGGCGACACCCGGCTCCGCTTTCTCGAGCCCGAAGGCGTGATCGCCTGGAATGACGGCTCGTGCGGAGGGCGAGGCAGGCCCGGCGCGCTCGCCGGGGCGCTGGCGGCGGTCGCGCTGCTCGCCGGGGTCGCCGCCGTGCGCCAGCAGCGGGAGCAGGCGCGGGAGGAGGCGGAGGCGCGCTCGCTGGCGCTGCGCGAGGCGGCGCGGGCGTGCGTCCGGGAAAGCGAGGCGCTGGGCAAGCAGGGAAAGGGCGCCGAGGCGCGCGATCGCCTGCGGGCGGCCGCCGAGCTGGATCCCTCCGACCCCGGGATCGCCATGGCCTTGCGGAAGGCCGGGGAAGCGGCGGCGGAGGCCGCTCCGGCGCATCCTACCGGGACCCCGCCGGCTCCGGCCGCGCGGCCTGCGGGCGGCGGCGGGCAACCGATCGTCGAGGCCTCTCTCGCCGGGCACGTCGCTTTGGCGCCGCGGCAGGCTCGCGCCCCCGGGCGAGAGGTGGCGCGCTCCACCGCCCTGCGCCACCTGGAGCTGGCGGCGGGGCTCGAGGGGGACGACGACCTCCCGGAGGCCGCCGCGCACCTGCGCGCGGCGCTGCGGAGCGATCCGGCCAATGCCGAGGCCCGGGCCGGGCTGCAGCGCGTGCTGGCCCGCTCGCGGGAGATCTACCTGCGGGCGTATCTCTCCAAGGACAGCGATCCCGCGCCGGCCCGGCGGATGTTCGCCCTGGTGGCCGAGGCGCTGCCCGAGGGCGACGAGACCGGGGCCAAGGCGCGCCGCTGGCTCCTGCGGCTGGAAGGAAAGGGGAGGCACTAGTGCCGCGACCGGGGCGTGTTGATACCTGCGAACGCGGATCGCTGGGCTGCGCCGGACGGCCTCGTCGCTGCGCTGCTCAGCGTAGGATCCACTACGCTTCCGCTGCTCACTCCTCGGGCGTCCGGCTCGCCTTGGCGCTCCGCGTTCTCGGTGCGATCACCACGCCCCGGTCGAGGCCCTAGAATGCCCGAGCGCCTCCCGCCCAGGCCTGCCACCTCCGCCGGGCAGTTCGACCTCTTCGGCAAGCGCGCGGGCGGGCAGCGCGTGTACACGGTCAGCGAGCTGACCCGGGAGCTGAAGGCCGTCCTGGAGGGCCGCTTCCCCTCGGTGCTGGTGCGGGGCGAGGTCTCCAACCTGCGCGCGCAATCCAGCGGCCACCTCTACTTCACGCTCAAGGACGCCGACGCCTGCCTGGACGCGGTCCTCTTCCGCACCGAGGCGAGACGTTTGCGCTTCGCCCTGCGCAACGGGCTCTCGCTGGTCGTCCGCGGCCGCCTCTCCGTCTACGAGCCGCAGGGCCGCTACCAGATCGTCTGCGACACCGTCGAGCCGCTGGGCGCCGGGGCGCTGCAGGTGGCCTTCGAGCAGCTCAAGGAGCGGCTGCAGAAGGAGGGGCTGTTCGAGAGCGGCCGCAAGCGCAAGCTGCCCTTCCTTCCCCGGCGCATCGCCCTGGTCACCAGCCCGAGCGGGGCGGTGGTGCACGACTTCCTCCGCGTCCTCCACCGGCGCTTTCCCAACCTGCCCGTGCTGATCGTCCCGGCACGCGTCCAGGGCGAGGGAGCGTCCCAGGAGATCGCCCGGGGCATCGTCCGGGCGGCGAAGCAGCCGCGGGTCGAGGTGGTGGTGGTGGCGCGCGGCGGGGGGAGCCTGGAGGACCTCTGGGCCTTCAACGAGGAGGTGGTGGCGCGCGCCCTTTGCGGCTGCCCGGTCCCTACCGTCAGCGCGGTAGGACACGAGACCGACGTCACCATCGCCGACTTCTGCGCCGACGTGCGCGCGCCTACGCCCACCGCCGCCGCCGAGCTGATCGCGCGGGTGAAGGAGGAGCTGGCGGTCGACCTGGCGCAGCGCCGGGCGCGGCTCTTGCGGGCGATGCGGACCCAGCTGGAGCGCCGGGGCGGCGCCCTCGACAAGCTGCGGGGAAGGGTGGCCGATCCGCGCCGGCTGATCGGCGATCGGAAGCTTCGCCTCGATCGGCTGCGCCAGCGCCTGGATGACCTCCTCCACGACCGGCAGCAAGCGCGGAAGGAGGAGCTGCGGGCCTTGCGCGAACGCCTGCAGGGACAGCACCCGCGGGAGAGGCTGCACCGCCTGGAGCGGGAGGTGGTCCGGCTGGAGCAGCGGCTGCGGGCGCTGGCGGAACGGGCGCTTGCGGCCCGCCGCCACCGGCACGACGGGCTCGCGGCCCGGCTGGACGCGCTCTCGCCGCTCAAGGTGCTGGCCCGCGGCTATGCGGTGGCGTTCGATCCCCAGGGGCACGCGGTTCTGAAGTCCTCGCAGGTCCGGGCGGGCGAGCGGGTGCGGGTCCGGCTGCACCAGGGCGAGCTCGTAGCGGAGGTCGAGGAGACGAGCGACTAGCTTGTTCCCCAGCGGGCAGAGCGCGACCCGCGTACGCGTTCGCTCGCGCATCGCGTTATATAAGCGCGCAGTCGAGGAGCTTGCCGTGGCCGACGCAGCCGCACCAGCAGTCTCTGAAAAATACGAAGACATCGTCGCGCGTCTCGCCCGGGTGGTGGAGCGCCTCGAAGGTGGAGGGCTCTCCCTGGAGGAATCGATCGCCGCTTTCGAGGAGGGAATCCGCCTGGCCCGCGCCGGCGCGGCCAGGCTGGAGGAGGCGGAGCGCAAGGTGGAGGTGCTGCTCGAGGGCGACCGCACCGCTCCCTTCTCCGGGCAGGAGAAGTGAATTGACGCCCGGGGAGCGCGTCGGAGATCACATGCCAGGCCGGAAGAAGATCATCATCGTCGACGACGACCGCGAGACCCGCGAGATGCTGAAGATGGCCCTCGAGCTGGAGGGCTACGAGGTCTCGCAGGCCGCCAACGGCCTGCGCCTGATCTCCACCCTGCACGTGGACCGGCCCGACCTCATCCTCCTGGACGTGATGATGAGCTGGATCGACGGCTTCGAGCTCTGCCGGGCGGTGAAGAAGAACGACGAGTTCCGCGACATCCCGGTGATCTTCATCTCCGCCAAGAAGACGGCCACCGACATCCGCACCGGGCTGGCCGCCGGGGCCTCCGACTACTTCAGCAAGCCCATCGACATGGAGCGGCTCCTCTCCCGCATCGCGCAGCTGATCGGGCCGGCGGCGCTGGCCACGCCCGAACAGCGCCGATGAAGGTGCGGGCCGACGTGCTCCTGCACCGGCGGGGGCTGGCCGGCTCGCGCGCGAAGGCCCAGGCCCTGATCCTGGCGGGCAGCGTGATCGCCGGCGACCACCGGGTGGACAAGCCCGGCCAGATGCTGGAGGAGGAGGCGGAGCTGCGGCTCAAGGAGCAGCTCCGCTACGTCTCCAGGGGAGGGCTGAAGCTGGAGAAGGCGCTCGACCATTTCGCCCTGCCGGTCGAGGGCCGGATCTGCGCCGACCTGGGCGCCTCCACGGGCGGGTTCACCGACGTGCTCCTGCAGCGGGGCGCGCTCCGCGTCTTTGCGGTGGATGTAGGATACGGCCAGCTCCATCCCCGCCTGCGGGCCGATCCCCGGGTGGTGGTGCTGGAGCGGGTCAACGCCCGCGAGCTGAAGCTGCCGGAGAAGTGCGGCGCGGCGGTCGCCGACCTCTCGTTCATCTCGCTCAGGCTGGTCCTGCCCTCCCTGGTGGCTTCGCTGGGGCCGGACGGTTGGGCCTGCGTGCTGGTGAAGCCCCAGTTCGAGGCAGGACGGGCCGAGGTCGGGAAAGGTGGAGTGGTTCGCGACCCGGTCGTACACGCCCGGGTGGTCGAAGAGATCTCCGCGCAATTCCGTCAGCTTGGGATGGAGGTTCGCGGCTCCATCGAGTCGCCGCTCAAGGGCCCGGCCGGCAACCGCGAATTCCTCGTCGCGGCCGTAATGCGCTGAATTTCTGGCGTTGGCGGCGGCGGCAGGCAAGCGGTAAGATCCTGCCCGTACCGCATTGCTTCACGGGAGCCTGGATGCCGGTGGGCCACACCGTCCGTGTGCGCGTTGCAGCCCCGGCCGCGGAAGCGCGGCGGCTCTGCATGCGCCTTTCGCGAGGCGGAATTCCAGCCGAGCCGGACGACGGCACCTCCCGGGCGGAAGTGATGGTGGTGGTCGATCCCAAGGGCGAGCTGACCCGGTACCGGGCCCGGGCGGGCTGGCTGATGGTCCTGGGCACCGGCGGGGCGGCCTGGTTCGCCGGCGGGGCCGACGACGTGGTGGTCCCCGGCGAGCCCGAGCTGCTCTTCCGCCGGCTGCGCGCCGCCCTGGAGAAGTTCGACCTCCTGTCCCGGACCGACCGGCTGATGGAGCGGGTCTCCGCCCTGGAGGCGGGGCTGGCGGACGCCGCGCACGACGTGCGCAGCCCGCTGCAGGCGGTGATCGGCAACGCCGAGCTCCTGGCCCGCGACAGCTCGCTCACCTCCACCCAGCGCGACTGCGCCGCCGCCTGCGCCCGGCAGGGGCTCAGGGCCATGCAGCTCGCCGAGCGCATCCTGGAGGCGGCCAAGCAGCGCAACAAGGAGACGCTGCAGGTGATCGCCGTCGACCTGGGCTACCTGATCTCGGCCGCGGTCGCGCAGGCCGACCCGGTGGCGAAGCAGCGCGGGGTACACCTGGTGGCGGTCCCGCCCGCGCGCCCGGTGGAGATTCGCGGCGATGCCGAGCTTCTGGGCCGGGTGCTGGACAACCTGATCGCCAACGCCATCCGCTTCTCGCCCCGGGGCAGCCAGGTGGAGGTGACCGGCTGGCGGGCCAGCCCGCGCTTCGTCCGCCTCTCCGTCAAGGACCAGGGGGACGGGATCGTCCCGGCCGAGCTGCCCAAGCTGGTGGCGGGCCTGGGGCCGGGGCGCGGGCTGCGCATCGCCCGCGACATCGCCGAGCGGCACGGCGGCGAGCTGTGGGCCGAGAGCAGCGCCGGCAACGGCACCCGCTTCTTCATCGAGCTGCCCTTGCACCCGCCGGCTTCCCGGCCCAGCGTGCTGCTCGTCTCCGACGATTCCCGCTGGCTGAAGGAAGTGGCCCGCACCCTGAAGAGCGCCTGCGACGTCCGCACCGCCACCGCCGCCGCCGCCCGGCTGGGTCGCAAGCACACCGACCTGGTGCTGCTCGATCCGGACCAGAAGCCGGGCAAGAGGCTGGAGGCGCTGCGCAGCGAGGCCAAGGGCGCCCAGGTGCCGGTGATCGAGCTTCCCAGCCAGACGGCGGCCTCCCGGCTCGCCCGCACGCTGGCGCACCTGGCGGTCTGAACCGCGTTATTGTTGCGGCATGCTCCTCGCATTGCTGCTGGCCGCCACCCTCCCGGATTTCACCGGGTACGTGGTGGATCGCGCGGGGCTGCTCGACGCCAGCGCGGTGGCGCACGTCACTTCGGTGGCCTCGCAGCTCGACCACGCGGGGATCGCGCAGATCGCGGTGTGCACCGTCCCCGAGGCGGACCTGGGAGACTCCTCCTACCAGGAGTTCGCGAACGTCCTTTTCCAGAAGTGGGGGCTGGGGCACGGCACCAAGCGGGACGACGGGCTGCTGGTCCTCTTCGTTCCCGGCGCCCCCGGACACCGCAAGTTCTTCATCGAGGTGGGGTACGGGCTGGAGGGGATCCTGCCCGACGGGAAGGTGGGGCA
>DATKAG010000377.1:0-2558 GCA_035498355.1 Myxococcales bacterium
CAGCCGCAGGGCCCGGTCCCGGTCCGGCATCGTGCCGCAAAGGGCGAGCATTCCCCGCAGCCCCAGCGCCACCGCCTCCCCATGGGTGAAGTGCGCGTAGCCCGTGGCTGCCTCCAGCGCGTGGCCCACGGTGTGGCCCAGGTTGAGGAAAGCCCGCTGCCCGCCTTCCTTCTCGTCGGCGGCCACGATGCGTGCCTTCAGCCCCACCGCCCCCTCGATGAGAGGCGCCAGCGCCTGCGCGTCCCCTTGCGCCGCCCGATCGAGGTTGCTCTCGCAGCGCTCCAGAAGCTCGCCCCCCTCGAGGAGCGCGCACTTCACCACCTCGGCCAGCCCGCTCCACAGCTCGCGCTCCGGCAAGGTGGAGAGAAGCTCCGGGTCGCAGACCACCAGGCGCGGCTGGTGGAAGGCGCCCACCAGGTTCTTTCCCGCGCGCAGGTTCGCCCCGGTCTTCCCGCCCAGCCCGGCGTCCACTTGCGCCAGCAAGGTGGAAGGCAGGCTCACCCAGGGCACTCCGCGCAGGTAGAGCGCCGCCGCCAGCCCGGCCAGGTCGGTGAGCACCCCGCCGCCCATCGCCACCACGTATCCGTCTCGTCCCACCCCGCGGGCGGAGAGCACCTCGCACATCCCCTCCACCTCGGCCAAGGTCTTCTGCGCCTCGCTCACCGGCCGGGCGAGCGGATCGCCGAAGTGCGCCGCCAGCGCCTGCAGCCTCTCCCGGTGCAGCGGGACCAGTCGCGCATCGCAGAGCAGGCCGGGCGTGCCGCCCAGGCCGGCTTCGGCGCAGAGCTCCGGCAGCCGGGCCAGGCCGCCGCTCTCGATCACGCAGTCGGTGCGCGCTCCCGAGGCGAAGCGGACCTCAACGGTGGGCACGCTGCGCCTCCAGGGCCGAGATGGCGGCCGCGGCCTGCGCCGCGAGCTGCGGCGGGGAGAGCCCCGGGACCACGTCGACGATCGCGTCCGCCAGCCGCGCGTAGAGCGGGTTGCGCGCCGCGGCCAGCTCCGCCAGCTTGGCCGCGGGGTCGCCGGCCAGGAGCGGGCGCCCGGTGGCGGCCCGCTCCGCGCAGAGCGAGGCGGGAGCGCGCAGCCAGAGCAGGTGCCCCGTCTTGCGCACCAGGAGCCGCACCGCGCGGGAGCCCAGGGCGCCGCCGCCCAGCGAGATCACGCTCCGCGCCGAGCGGGCCGCCTGCCGCACCGCCTCGGCCTCGCGCTGGCGGAAGCCCGCCTCTCCTTCCGCCGCGAAGATCTCCGGAACGCTGCTTCCCGCGGCCCGCTCCACCGAAGAGTCGATCTCCACCACGGGCAGCCCCAGCGCCGAGGCGAGCAGCGGCGCCAGCGTGCTCTTCCCCGCGCCGGGGAGGCCGCAGATGAAGACGTGCCCGGCGAGCGGCCGGGCCCGCCGCCAGGTGAGCCGCAGGGCCGCGTGCAGCTCGTCCATCGAGTCCCCGCCCAGCTTGAGGAGCAGCGCGTCCGCCAGGCAGAGCGCCACCACCGCCTCGCCCACCACCGCGGCCGCCGGCACCGCGCAGGTGTCGCTGCGCTCCACGTGCGCCGCGTCGGGCTCCCCGCTGAGCAGGTCGATGCTGCGCAGCGCCGCCGGCACGGTGGCGATGGGCTTCATCGCCGCCCGCGCCACCAGCGGCTCGCCGTTGGTCACCCCGCCCTCCAGGCCCCCGGCATGGTTGGTGTCGCGGGTGATCCCCGCGCCGGCCCGGCCCATCGGGTCGTGCACCTGCGATCCGAACAGCTCCGCGTTCCGCCAGCCGTCGCCCAGCTCCAGGGCCTTGATGGCGGGAATGCTGGCCAGCGCCTGCGCCAGCAGCCCGTCCAGGCGCAGGTCGGCCTGCGTGTAGCTGCCCAGCCCTGGAACGAGCCCCGTCACCCGCACCTCGAAGGTGCCGCCCACCGTGTCGCGCCGCGCCCGCGCCTCTTCGATCTGCTCCTTCAGCTTCGGTTCCGCCTCCGGGTCGATGCAGCGCACGGGCGAGTCGTCCGCCTGCAGCGCCAGCGCCTCCGCGTCCTCCACTCCCAGGAGTCCCGAGACGTCGCGCGCCCGCGCCGCGCCGATCGACGTCACCCAGGACCCCACCCGCACGTCCAGCTCCTCCAGCATGCGCCGGGCGGCGGCCGCCAGGGCCACGCGCATGGCCGTCTCCCGCGCGCTCGCCCGCTCCAGCGAGTTGCGCAGGTCGCGGTGCCCGAACTTGATCGACCCGGTGAGGTCCGCGTGCCCCGGCCGGGGCAAGGAGACGAGCTTGCCCGGATCGCGCACCGGATCGACCGCCATCCTCTCCGCCCAGGCCTTGAGGTGATCGGCGTTCTCGATGATCACGGCCAGGGGCGACCCCAGGGTGAGCCCGTGCCGCACGCCCGCGAGGATGCGGGGCCGCTCGGGCTCGATGGCCATCCGCCCTCCGCGCCCGTAGCCCAGCTTGCGCCGCTGCAGGTGCCGCTCGAGATGCTCGGCCAGGAGCGACAGGCCCGCCGGCAGCCCGTCGAGGATGCCCACCAGCCCGGGGCCGTGCGACTCGCCCGCGGTGAGGAAGCGGAGCCGCTTCATG
>DATKAG010000378.1:0-3717 GCA_035498355.1 Myxococcales bacterium
TCGTCAACCTGGTCGTCGACGTTGACGTTTGTTCCTACGCCAGGTCGATCCGCTGGATGGCGTGATACGGCACGATGGTCAGCCGGTCGTTGTCCAGCTTGAGCACCACCGTGTAGCCGGCGGCGTGGTGGTCCATCTGCAGGATGCGCCCGCCCACCGACTGTCCCCCGGAGAGGTGCAGGGTGACCGGGCGCAGCTCGTCGGCCAGCGCCTTGAGGTTCAGGGTGTGCGCGCCGGTGGCCTCGATGCTGAACGCCACCGCCTCGCGGTAGAGCTCGTTGGTGGTGCGCAGGCGGGAGGCGACGATGCCCGCCATGTTGCGGAAGAAGGCCGCGGCGATGTCGGGGCGCTCCTTCTGCACCTTGGCGAAGCTCTGCCGGGAGAGGACCAGGAACTCGCTGGCCTCGGTGGTGCGGGCGGTGGCGCTGCGCCGGGCGCCGTCGATGAAGCTCATCTCCCCGATCACGTCGCCCGGGCCGAAGGAGGCCAGGGAGCGGTCCATGTCCCCGCGGATGTTCTTGAAGATGTCCACCCGGCCGCTCTGGACGATGAAGAGCGAGTCGCCCGGATCGTTCTCCCGGAACAGCTCCTCGCCGCCCACCAGGATCCGCTCCTCGCAGGCCTTGAGCACGACCTCCGCGTCCAGCGAGGTGAGCTCCGCGAACAGGCGCCAGCGGTTGAGTTTGCCTTCCTCGGCCACGCTTCGTGCATCGCACGGCCTCCGGGAGGACCGCAAGTTATCCGGCGTGGAGGACCAGGGCTGCGTAGATGGCACGATGAGCAGGAACTTGCAGCCCGTGGCGCTCGGCCCGGCGCACCACCGCGCCGCTCAGCCAGGGAAGCTCCAGCCGGCGGCCGCGGATCAGGTCCTGGGCCATGGAGGAGAGCATCGCCGGGGGGAGGGAATCCATCATCTCCAGCTGTTTCCGGGCGAAACCCTCGGCGAGCCGCGCCCCTTCCGCCTGCGCCACCGCCACCGCCTCCTGCAGCGCGTCCAGCAGCATGGCGCGGGTCGCAGGATGTGCGCGCACCTCGCCCACCGGCTTGCGCGTCAGCGCCGTCATCCCGCTCAGGGCGGTGAGGAAGGTGAACTTCTCCCAGGTGACGCGGCGGATGTCGTCGCTGGCCACCGCCTCCACCCCGGCGGAGCGGAAGGCGGCCACCGCCGCCTCCAGGCGGGCGCTGCGCGAGCCGTCCAGCTCTCCCAGGGTCACGCGCTGCAGCTTCCCCGTGTGGGCGATCACCCCCGGCTCGGCGATCACGGCGCCGATGTGGGTGACGCCCCCCAGGACCCGCTCGCGCCCCAGGGCCTGGGCGAGGACCTCGTCCTTGTCCACCCCGTTCTGCAGGGAAACGACGGCCGCTCCGGGGAGCCGGGCCACCGCCTGCGCCGCCTCCTCGGTGTCCCAGAGCTTCACCGCCACCACCACCAGGTCGGCGGCGCCGGCCTGGGCCGGCTCCTCCAGCACCCGGACCTTCAGCTGGACGTCGCCCAGCTCGCTGCGGATCTGGAGCCCGTTCTTGCGCATCGCCTCGGCGTGCGCGCCCCGGGCGACGAACGAGACCTCGTGGCCGGCCTTCTGCAGCCGCGCCCCGTAGTACCCGCCCACTCCACCGCTCCCCATCATCACGATCTTCATGGCCGAATGCTTGGATCGCGCGGGTCCCCGTGGCAAGCACGACGGGTGGGTCGCGGCCCGAGGCTCCTGGTCGGCGCGCTTGTGCTGGCGCTGTGCGCGCCGGTGCTGGACCCGCAGGTCCAGCTCTACTGGCGCGACACGCAGCGCTTCTTCCATCCCTTCAAGCTGGCGATGGCCGAGCGGCTGCGCCGGGGAGAGCTGCCGCTCTGGGACCGCTGGACGGAGGCGGGCGTCTCCGTGCTCGGCCAGCTCACCCCGGCCCTCTGGCACCCGGCGACGCTCCTCTACCTGGCCTTCCCCTTTCCCCTCGCCTTCAAGCTGAACCACCTGCTCGCCCTGCCGCTGGCCGCCGCGGGAGCCTTCCTCCTCGCGGGCCGGGTGGGCGCGCGGGGCTGGGCGGCCGCCGTCGCCGCCGTCGCGTACGCGGGCTGCGGATTCCTCTGCTCGATGGCAGGGGGAAACCTTCCCTTCGCCCTCGGCCAGGCGACGATTCCCCTCGCCGTCTGGGCGGTGCTGCGCTTCTGCGATGCGCCCGCGCCAGGCCGGCTCCTGCTCGCTGCCTTCCTCCTGGGGAGCTGCGGGCTGGCGGGCGAGCCGCAGAGCATGCTGCTCGCAGGGCTGATCGCCGGAGGCTTCGCGCTGCCGGGCAAGACATGGCGCGCGGCCCCGCGCATTCTCGGCCTGCTCGCCCTCTGCGGGCTCTGCGGCGCGCTCCTCTCCGCCCCGGCCACCTTTCCGGCCTGGGAACGGCTGCGGCTGGGCGAGGCGCGCAGGCTGGCGCAGTCGGCCGGGGCATTCTCCCTCGACGCCCGGCGGCTGCCGGGGCTGCTGCTCCCCTGGGCGTTCGACGACTCGCCGGAGCTTACTCCCGCGGACGCGCCGGACACGCCCTACTCGGAGTACTTCTCCGGGCCGCCCCACGTGGCCTTCGCCGGCTCCATCGCCCTGGGCGCCCCGGCCCTGGCGCTGGCGGCGGGCGGAGGCGCGGGGCTCCTTCTCGGAGCCCTGCTCCTGCTCCTCGCGGCGCTCGGTCCGGCCACTCCGGTGCAATGGCTGGCGGTGCACCTCATTCCGGGCTTCGGGCTCTTCCGCTATCCGGAGAAGCTGGTCGGTCCCGCCTCGCTGCTCCTGGCGCTGGCGGCGGCGGCCGGAGCGGAAAAGCTGCTGTCCGGGGACCGGACCGCCGCAAGGAGGGCGATGCGGATCTGCGCCGCGCTCGCCGGCCTGCTCCTCTTGCTCTGGGCGGCGCTCGCCTTGGGCCAGGGCGCGATCGCCTCCTGGCTCCTGGCGCACGGGCGGGTCCATGCCGGGGCAGCCGCGCCGCTCTTCCTCTCCGCCCTCTCCCGCTCGCTGCTGGCGGAGTCGGCCCTGGCGGCGGCCCTGGCCATCGCCGCCGCCCTGCCGCGGGGGCGTGCCGTGGCGGCGGCGGTCATCTGCGCCCTCTCCGCGCTGCTCTGCGGCCAGGGGCAGCTCATCACCGCCCCCCGGGAACTGCTCGAGGAGCGGCCCCCGCTCGCGGAGATGCTCACGCAGAGGGCGGGCCCGAGCGAAGGCGCGTGGAGGATCGAGTCGGACACCGAGCAGTCGCTCGTCCTCCCCGGCCTCGACGCGCGCCTGCGCCGGGCCGCCTGGAGCGCGCAGGCGCTGGCCCCGCGGACCAATGCCGTCCAGCGCGTCGAGTCTGTCTCCGGCTACGGATCGCTCAACGACGACCGCTACCAGCTTGCCCAGGCGCTCGCTCCCGCGGCCTTCCGGGCCGTCCTCGGGGTGCGGTTCACCGTGCGCATGCCCTGGGAGCCGCCCGGGGAGGCGGGATGGACGCAGGGTCCGTACGGGATGTGGATCCGGGAGCTGCATCCCTCGCCGCGCGCGTTTCTCCTCGCCCGCGCCGTCCACAGTGCGGCGCCGGCCCAGGCGCTCTCCGACCCGGGCTTCGATCCCGCGCGCCTGGCGATCACCTCGGGGGCCGAGCTGGACGAGCCGGGACCGCCCGGCGAGGCGCGGCTCACGCGGCCTTCGCCGGAGCGGATGCGGGTGAGCGTCGGCGCGCCCGGCCGCAGGCTCCTGGTGATCTCCG
>DATKAG010000379.1:0-18630 GCA_035498355.1 Myxococcales bacterium
GCCGGGGGCGTGTTCGTGCAGACCGACAACCCGCCGCCCCTGAAGACGGTGGTGCAGGTGGAGATGGAGCTTCCCGGCGGGGCCGGCGCGGTTCCCGCCCGGGGGATGGTGGTCCACCGGGTGACGCGGCAGGAGGCGGAGGAGAAGGGCACCATGGCCGGCATGGGCGTGCAGTTCATGGACGCGGATGACCAGTTCCGCCAGCGGATGGACGACGCCATCGCCCACCTGCTCGAAACCAACCGCCGAAGCGCCTAGTTTCGGGGTCCCTCCTACGTTCGTCGGAATTCGGGGACACAATACGCAACCCCTCGTGCCAATTGCCTGGCTCCGGTAACGGTTGGCATGGGTAGTTGCGTATTGTGTCCCCGATCTCAGACGTCAGTCTCAGACTACGCGGGCGCCTGGGACGGCGACGTCCACCACTTCCGACCTTCCCGCCACTCCCAAAGAAGTGGCGGCGTCGCTCATCGCCCGCGCCACTTCCCGGGCCGAGTCCGCCGAGCAGAGTGCGCAGACGGTGGTGCCCGCGCCCGAGAGAGCGGCGCCGAGCGCCCCGCCCCAGCGCGCCGCCGCCAGCAAGGAAGGGAGCCAGGGAAGGAGCCCGGCGCGGGCGGGCTGGTGGAGGCGATCGTCCATGGCCTCCGCCAGAAGCTCCAGCTTGCCCTGCGCCAGCGCCGCCACCAGCAGCGCGGCGCGGCCGAGGTTGTGCACCGCGTCCGCCATCGGCACCTGGGCGGGAAGAACGGCCCGGGCCGCGGAGGTGGCCAGCTCCTGGTCGGGGATGTAGAGCGCCGCCCGCAAGGGCGCGCCGATGGGGATGGGGCAGGTGAGCACCGCTCCCTTGGCGTCGCGCACCGAGACCTGGGCCCCTCCGCGCAGGGCGGGGACCACGTTGTCGGGGTGCCCTTCCATCGCCACCGCCGCGGCCAGCACGGCTTCCGCCCCGATCGCTCCTTCCAACAAAGCGTCGGCCAGCAGCGCCCCGGCCACGGCCGCCGCGGCGCTGGAGCCCAGGCCGCGCTTGAGGGGGATGGAGCTGTGGATCGACAGCTCCGCCGCCAGCGCCCGCGGGTCCTTTCCCGCGGCGGCGGCGGCGCGGGAGGCCGCTTCGATCACCCGGTTGGTGGAGTCGGGCGGCAGCCGATCCGCGCCTTCGCCGGAGAGCTTGACGATGCGCAGGCCCTCGCCTCCGGGGGCGACGCGCACCATCAGATCAGGCCCGGACAAGGCGATGCCCACCGCGTCGAATCCCGCGCCCAGGTTCGCGGTGGAGCAGGGGACGAGGACGGTGAAGGGCTTCACTGCGGCGCCTCCACGCGGATGCGCGCCAGCACCGAGCGGGTGGAGGAGAGGCGGGCAAGCTCGGCCTCCGCCGCCGCCAGCGCCGCCTCCGGCGCCTCGTAGGTGAGGAGCACCACCTCGGCGGCGCCGTGCTTGCCGGGCTCGCGCTGGATCACGCTGGCCAGCCCGATGCGGTGCTCCGCGAGCACCCGGGTGATCTGGGCGAACACGCCTGGCTCGTCGTCCACCGAGAGCCGGAAGTAGCAGCGGGTCCTCACCTCGGCCATGGACAGCAGGCGGGCCAGGGGGCCGTTCTCCCGGGGAGGAGGGACCGGGTCTCCCAGGGCCATCCGCCGGGCGACGTGCACCACGTCCGCCAGCACCGCGCTGGCGGTGGCGTCTCCCCCCGCGCCCAGCCCGCTGAACATCACCGGGCCGCAGAGGTCGCCCACCACGTGGACCGCGTTGTACGCGCCGTCCACCCGGGCCAGGGGATGCTCCGAGGGCACGAAGGCCGGGTGCACGCGCGCCTCCACCCCCGACTCCACCCGCCTCGCCACCGCCAGGAGCTTGAGCACGTAGCCCAGCTCGCGCCCGTAGGCGAGGTCGCGGGGATCGAGCCCGCGGATGCCCTGGCGGTGGAGCTGCTTCGGGGTGCACTCCACGTTGAACGCCAGGCGCAGGAGCACGCAGAGCTTGTCGCCCGCGTCCACCGCGTCGATGTCGTCCCTGGGATCCGCCTCCGCGTAGCCGGCCTGCTGCGCCTTGGCCAGGGCGTCTTCCAGCGACTCGCCGGAGGCCATCCGCGTGAGCACGTAGTTGCAGGTGCCGTTGATGATCGCCCGCAGCTCCAGCACCCGGTTGGCGGCCAGGTCGTCGGTGAGGGGCGCGATCAGCGGGATGCCCCCGCCCACCGCCGCCTCGTAGCGCAGCTCCACCCCGTGCCGCGCGGCCAGCTCTTCCAGCTGCGGGCCGTGCCAGGCCAGCACCCGCTTGTTGGCCGTAACCACCGGCCGGCCCCGCTCCAGGGCGGTGGCGATCAAGGTCCGCGCCGGCTCCTCGCCTCCCACCAGCTCGATGATCAGATCCACGTCGTCCGCGGCCGCCACCGCCTGCGCGTCCGCCGTCAGCCGCTCGACCTTTTGCGCCCGGGGACGGGCGGGATCGCGCACCGCTGCGCGCTGCAGCACGAGCGAGGTGCCGGCGGCGCGGGAGAGGACGTCGTGCCGTTCCTGCAGCGCGCGCGCCACTGCCTGGCCCACGGTTCCGACGCCCAGAAGCCCGATGCGCACCTGCTTCATGAGGCGAGTCTACGACACCCCGCGTCGAGCGTCTTGCGGATCGGTGGCTGCATTTTCTACAAGGAGGTCCCGGATGGGCGAGATCACCAGCCTTTGCCAGAAACTGGGCATCAAGGAAGGCCGGCGCGTGCTGGTGCTCGATCCCCCGACCGGGTTCGTGAAGCGGCTGGATCCGCTTCCCTCCGGAGTCGGCGTCACCACCAAGATCGTCAGCCTGGCGGACGTGATCGTGGTGTTCGCCTCCTCCCGGGCCGTGCTGGGGGAGCTGTTCCCCAAGGCCAAGCACGTGCTGGCGCCGCGCGGCGCCCTGTGGGTGGCCTGGCCGCGCAAGAGCTCGGGCTTCTTCACCGACCTGGACGAGCAGCTGGTCCGGGCGGTGGGGCTGGCCGGGGGGCTCACCGACAACAAGATCATCGCCATGGACGAGATCTGGTCGGCGCTCCGCTTCGTGGAGAAGGAGCGCGACCGGCTGCCGCTGCCGCGGAGCGCGGAGATCTCGGCGCCGGAAGCGTGAGGCTGGGACCGCGGCCCCCGCAGAACGCGCTGGCCCAGGCGCTGGCGGCCCGCACCGCCCCGTACATCGACCTCACCTTGTCGAATCCCACCGCGGCGGGGCTGCCCGTACCCGCCGTGGCGCTGCCCGCCGCCCCGCGGTACGAGCCGGATCCGCGCGGCCTGCGGGCGGCCCGGGAGGCGGTGGCCGCGTACCAGGGGGTGAGCGCGGATCGGGTGATCCTCGCTTCCTCCACCAGCGAGGCCTACTCCTGGCTCTTCAAGCTCCTCTGCGAGGCCGGCGACGAGGTGCTGGTGCCGGAGCCCAGCTATCCGCTCTTCGGGTATCTCACCGCCCTGGAGTGCGTGCGCCCCGTCCCCTACGCCCTGCGCTGGGACGGCGAGTGGCACCTCGACACCTCCGCCCTGCGTTTCTCCCCGCGCACGCGCGCGGTGCTGGCGGTGAGCCCGGGCAATCCCACCGGCGCCTATCTCAAGGAGGAGGAGCGGCGGGCGCTGGCGGCCGCCTGCCGCGAGCGCGGCTGCGCGCTGATCTGCGACGAGGTGTTCGCCGACTACCCTGCGTTCGAGGACGCAAGGCGGGCCCGCGGCGCCGCCAGCTACGACGACGCGCCCGCCTTTTCCCTCTCCGGGCTCTCCAAGGTGGCCGGCCTGCCCCAGCTCAAGCTGGCCTGGATCGCGGCCTCCGGGCCGGGGGCGGACGAGTCCCTGGCCAACCTGGAGCTGATCGCCGACACCTATCTCTCGGTGGGCACGCCCGTGCAGATGGCCGCCGCCGGCCTGCTCGCAAGCCGCTCCGTCTTCCAGCGGGCCGTCCAGGCCCGCCTGCGGGAGAACCGGGCGGCGCTCCTCTCCGCCCGTCCCGCGGGAGCGCCCTGGGACGTGCTCCGCGCCGAGGGGGGATGGAGCGAGGTCCTCTCCGTGCCCCGCTCCCGGAGCGAGGAGGAGTGGGCGCTTGCCCTGCTCGAGGCCGGCGTGCTGGTGCACCCAGGCTACTTCTTCGACTTTCCTTCCGGCGCGCACCTGGTGCTCTCGCTGCTCGCTCCGCCGCCCGACTTTCTCCAGGGCGCGCGAATCCTTTCGAGCGTTCTGGGCGCTTGATGCAACGTTGTTGCATCTGTGTTAGAGGGCCGCCGCATGCGTTTCTCCACCCGGGCGGAGGCGGCTCTCCGGCGCAACGGCGGCCGCATCACCGCGGCCCGCCGGGCCCTGCTCCGCGCCCTGGAGCGCTCGCCCAGGCCGCTGCGCCCCCGCGAGCTGCAGGCCCTGCTCGCGGCCGAGGGCGTGCGCATGGACCGCGTCTCCGTCTACCGCAACCTCGGCGCGCTCCTCGAGCTGGGCCTGCTCCACCGCGCGGTCGGCTCCCGGGCGGTGCGTCCCTGCGGGGATCGGGAGCAGCGCTGCCACCACGCCATCGTCTGCAGCGGGTGCGGCAGCGCGCGCGAGTTCCACTCCGGGGCCCTGGAGCGGGCCCTGGGCGAGGTGCGGCGGGCCACCGGGTACAGGGTGCAGGGCCACGTGCTGGAGCTGCGGGGCCTTTGCGGGCGGTGCCGGCGATGATCCACGCCGGCCTCCTCGCCGGGTTCTCCGCCCTGCTGGGGGGCGTCATCGCCCTGGCGGCGCAGCGCCGGCCGGCCGTGCTCGAGCGCACGCGCACCTTCGCCTTCGCCGCGGCGGCGGGCGTGGTCGCCTTCCACCTCCTGCCCGAGGTGCTCCCTTCGCAGGGTCTGGCAGGGCTGTTGTGGATGGCGGCCGGCTTCGCCTTGCCCTGGGCGCTGGAGACGGGAGCGCGGCTCCTGGGTCCCCGCGTGTTGCGCGGCCGCGGGCTCTCCGGCCTGCGGGTCTCTGCCGAGGTAGGGTTCGCGGCCCTCATCTTCCACTCGGTGGTGGAAGGGCTGGCGCTGGTCGCGGCGCTGGCCCGGCCCGGGGGAAAGCTCGACTTGCAGATCGCCATCGTCGCCCACCATGCCCCGCTCACGGCGGCGGTGGTGCTGCCGTTCCTCGACGTGCAGGGGCCGCGGGCGGCCGGCGTCCGGGCGGTGCTCATCGCCGTCGCGGGCGTCCTGGGCGCCCTGCTGGGCGGGGCGCTCCCGGGGTTCGCTGGAGGAGATGTCCTGCAGGCGGCGATGGCGGTGACGGCCGGGGTACTCCTGCACGTGGTGGCCGACGAGATCCGCGCCCAGCGCTTCGGCTCCCCTGCCGAGCGCGCTCTCGACTTCGCCGCCTGCCTCGCCGGCCTCGCCGTGGCCGGGCTGGGCGCGCTCATCCACCTGCGCGAGGGAGCGGCGCCTCTTTTGGAGATGCTCCGGGTGCTAACCGGGGTGGCCCTGGCGTGCGCTCCGGCCGTGCTGGTGGGCTCCGTCGCCTTCGCCCTGCTGGCCGCCCGCACCCGCTTCTTCCGCTGGGACGCATTGCTGCTCGCCCTGGTCCTGCTGGGGCCGGCCGCGGCGATGGCCTGGGCGGCCCTCACCGTCGTGCTCTCCCTGCCCGTCGCGAAGCTCTTCCAGGCCCGGCAGGCCTCCCGCCCGGCCCCCGCCGAGCTGGTGGCGGTGGTGCGCCAGCGGGCGCCGGCCCTGCTCACGCTCATGCTCGCCGCGGCGGGCCTGTGGGTGAGCATGGACTCGTTTCCCGCCTCCTTCCTGCCCACCGCGGCGCTGCTGGCGGTGGTGGCGCTTTCCGCCCGCCTCGACGAGGCGGGGGCGGTGGCGGTGGGGGCGGTGCTGATCGCGAAGGGGCTCGACCCCGGCATCGCCGTCGCGCTCCTGGCGCTGGGGCCGCTCACCCGGTCTGCCGTGGCGCGGTCTCTGGGAGACAGGCCGGCGACCGCCGCCCTCGCCCTGCTGGTGGAAGGCATCTTCGCCCCGGGGGCGGGCAAGCTGCTCTCCTTCTCCGGCGCGCTGGCGGGAGCGACGGCGGCGGTGAGCCATGCGCTGCAGAACCTGCGCGAGGGGGCGGGTGAGCAGGCGGCCTCGTCGCCGCTCGGCGCGGCAGCGGCCGTCGTCCTGGTCGGGCTGGCGCTGGCCACGCTCTGGTCAGAAGGGGTGCGCGGCTGGTTCTCCCCCCTCCGCCACGGCCCCAGAACGGTGCAAAGCGGTTAGACTCCCTGAAATGAAGCGGATCGGCATCGCCTTGATCGCGATCGCGGCCGCCGCCCAGGCCGCCCAGCAGACCTTGAGCCTGACCATCGAGGGCTGGCACAGCAAGGGCGACGTCTACAAGACCGAGCAGGCGGTCCAGAAGCTGAAGGGCGTGGTGCGCGTCTCCTCCGATCTGCCGGGAAAGAGGCTCACCGTGGTCTACGACGACGGGGCGGCGAGCCCCGCGGCGATCGAGAAGGCGATCTCCGCGGCCGGCTACGTCAGCCGCCGCTGATCACCCGCACCCCCGACTCGCCGCCCACCACCACGGTGGGCGAGAGATCGAGGAACAGCCCATGGTCCACCACGCCGGGGACCTCCTTGAGCGCCCGGGCCAGCTCGCGGAGGTCTATGTCCGCGGGCAGCGGCGCTTCGACGATCACGCCGCCGTTGTCGCTGTGCGGGCCGTCGCGGCGGGCCGCGCCCGGCAGCACACCCGCGATGCGGGCCAGGGTCCCCTTCCAGCCGAAGGCCACCACCTCGATGGGCACCGCGCGGGTGGCGCCCAGCCGTGGCACCAGCTTGGACTCCTCGATGGCGATGATGCGCCGGGCCGAGGCAAGGGCGACCAGCTTCTCGCGGATGTGGGCGCCGCCCCCTCCCTTGAGCATCTGCCCCTGTGGATCGACCTCGTCGGCGCCGTCGAGGACCAGGTCGAGACGAGGATGATCGTCGAGGCTGACCACGGGGAGCCCGAGCCGCTGGCAGAGCTCCAGCGTTCGCTGCGAGGTCGGCACCCCCGACACGCGCGCCTTGCGCCGCACCAGCTCCTCCAGCGCGGCGCTGGCCGCCCGGCCCGTGCCGTAGCCGATGGTCATCCCGTCCTTCACGAATTGCGCGGCGCGCTCTCCCGCCGCCTTCCTCTGCGCATCGACGTCCATGAGCCTCCTTTACAGCCCCGCGAAGCGGAAGGCGAACCGCGCCGCGCCTCCGACGGCGAGCATGATGGCGGGGTTGATCTCGAACCGGCTGAGGGTCAAGGCCACCGCGATGGCGATGGCGATCTCTCCTTCGCCGTCCAGGGCCACGCCCAAGGACATCATCGCCGCCGCCATCAGCCCCAGCACGGCCGGGGTGAGGCCGCGCAGCGCCGCCCGCACCGCCCGGCGGGAGCGGATGCGGTCGAGCCAGGTGCCGGCGAAGGCGATGAGGATGAAGGGGGCGCTGAAGATGCCCAGGGTCGCCACCACCGCGCCCAGCCAGCCGTGGCGCAGATAGCCGATGAAGGTGGCGAGCAGGAGCACCGGGCCCGGGGTCAGCTTGCCGATGGCCACTGCGTCGGCGAACTGCCGATCGGTGATCCAGCCCTCGCGGGAGACCACCTGCTTGAGGTGGGGAACGATGGCGAAGCCGCCGCCGTAGGCGCCCAGGCCGGTGCGGAAGAAGGAGACGGCGATGCGCAAAAGCTCCGCGTCCACGGCCGGGGCGCGCAGGGCGATGGCCGTGATCACCGCGAACACCGTCCAGCTCGCCACCTTCATCTCGGAGGGCGGGACCGCCGGGGGATCCGAAGGCGGGGGCTTCTCCCGGGCCAGGGTGGCGCCCTCCTCGGGGAGGACCACGGGGGCCTCGCGGCGCACGCGGCGGCGCTCGATCACGTAGAGGCGCGCCCGCTTGGTGCCCAGGTCCACCGCCAGCCCTATCGCGATGGAGAGCAGCGCCACTTCGCCCGGCCCGGCGTCTCCCAGCACGGAGAAGAGCAGGGCGCCGGCGGCGACGCCCATCTGCCAGAGCCGCCCCACCGCGCTGCGCGCCATCTTCAGGGTGATGGCCCCGATGATCCCCACCACCGCGGCGTTGAAGCCGCCCAGCAGGGTGGCGACGTCCGGGGTGGTGCCGTAGTGGACGTAGAGGAAGGCGAGGATCATCACCGCGATCCAGCCCGGCAGCACGAAGCCCGTGTAGCCGAGCAGGGCTCCCTTGAGCCCGCCGAACCGCACCCCCATGTAGGCGAGCGCGTTCGCGGCCGCGCCGCCGGGGAGCATCTGCGAGACGGTGATGGTGTTGGTGAACTCGCGCTCGGTCATCCAGCGGCGCTTCGTCACCACCAGGGCGTGGATGTTGGCCAGGACGGAGAGGCCGCCGCCGAAGCCGACCACTCCGAGGAAGAGGGAGCCGCGAAAGAACTCCCCCAGGCCGGGACGGACGCGCGCGGGGGTGGGGGCGGCGGGCGCTGCGATGGCGTGGCCGTCCATGGGGTTCCAGTATAGAAGGTCCGCGGTGGCGAAGTTCCTCAAAGGAATGAAGATCGTCCATCGCGCGCAAGGCGGGTGGGGCGTGGGGCACGTGCTGGCGGTGAGCGACGATCCGCCCCGCCTCTCCGCGGAGTTCCCCGGCCGGCCAGGCGGCGCGGTGATGCTCTCCTCGCGCGACCCGGCGCTGGCGCGCTTCCGCTTCGCCCCGGAGGGCGCGGCGCTGCTCCCCGACGGGACGGGGGCGCGGGTGCTGCGGGCGCTGCCCGGGCCCGCCGACGACCTCTACCGCTACACGGTGGAGGTGCGGGGGAAGAAGCCGCAGATCCGCAGCGAGGCCGACCTGCGCGCTCCCGCTCCCCGCGAGGGGCCCGCCGAGCAGCTCGCCTCGGGGAGGTGGGGCGCGCCCGAGGACTTCCACCTGCGGGCGGAGACGGTGAAGCTGGACCTGGAGCGGCGGGCGGACGCGCTGGGCGCGCTCTTCGCCTCGCGCGTCTACGTCAAGCCTCATCAAGTCAGCGTCGCCCACCAGGTGCTCTCCGCGCCGCAGCCCCGCTTCGTGCTGGCCGACGAGGTGGGCCTGGGGAAGACCATCGAGGCGGGGCTGGTGCTCTCGGCGCTGTTGCACGCCGGGCTGGTGAAGCGCTGCCTGGTGGTGGCCCCCAGTCACCTCACCGTGCAGTGGCTGGCGGAGCTGTTCCACAAGTTCAACCTCCTCTGCACGTTGATGGACCCGGACCGGGCCAAGGACGACCGCGAGGCGGCGGAGGCGGAGGCGCCGGACGACGACGCCTCGCCCTGGGGGCGGCACCCCCTGGTGATCACCTCGTTGGAGTGGCTCTCGCGCAGCAGGGAAGAGGCGAAGGCCGCGGCGGAGGCGGGCTGGGACCTGGTGGTGATCGACGAGGCGCACCACCTGCGCGGCGCCAAGGCGTACGAGGTGGCCCAGGGGCTGGCGCGCAGGACCTGGGGGCTGCTGCTGCTCACCGCCACGCCCTTGCAGCTCGATCCGGCCGAGTACCACGCCTTGTTGCGATTGGTGGATCCGGCTCCCGCTGCCAGCGAGCAGGAGCTGCGGGCGCGGCTGGCGCGGCAGGGAGATCTCTCGGCGCTGGTCCGGGCGCTGCTCGCGGGCGATGGGAGCGCGGCGGAGCGGATCGGCGCGCTCTTCCCCGACGACGAGGCCCTGCGCGAGCTGCGGGGCGAGGACTTGCTGGCGCACCTTGCGGAGAGCTACGGGCTCTCGGCGCGCCTCTTGCGTAACCGGCGGGCGGTGGTGGGCGGGTTCACCCCGCGCAAGCTGATGAAGATCGAGGTGCGGCCGGACGAAGCGGAGCGGGAGCTGGAGTGCGATGTGCGGCGCGCGCTGCTGGGGAAGGGGAAGGCGCCCTCGGGTGCGGTGCTCGCCTCGCTCCTGCGGCGGATGGGGAGCTCGCCGCCGGCCCTGGCCGCGGGCCTCTCGGCGGCGGGGGAGAAGAAGCTGGCGCAGCGGGCGCTCTCGCTGGCGCGCGACTCCAAGCTGGAGGCCTTCCAGGCCCTGCTGGAGCAACTCGGGCCCGCGGAGAAGGTGCTGGTGTTCGCCGAGCCGCGCGAGACCATCGAGTACCTGCGCGCGGCGCTGGCCCGGCGGCGCATCGAGGCCCTGGCGTACGTGGGCGATCTCACGCCGGCCGAGCGCGACAAGATGGTCGCCCGCTTCCGCGACCCGGAGGGGCCCAGGGTGCTCCTCTCCACCGAGCTGGGCGGCGAGGGGCGCAACTTCCAGCACTGCAATGTGCTGGTGAACTACGACCTGGCCTGGAGCCCGGCGTCCATCGAGCAGCGCATCGGGCGCATCGACCGCATCGGCCAGTCGCGGGAGGTGCGCCTCTACGCCTTCCGGCCCGAGGGGAGCCTGTCGGCGCGGGTCCTGGACGTGCTGGACGCGGGGGTGGGCGTGTTCACCGAGCCGGTGGGCGGCCTCGACCCGGTGCTGGAAGGGGTGGAGGGCGAGCTATTGGCGCTCGCCTCCAGCGACGACGCGGCGCGGTGGGAGAAGATGACCCGGGCGCTGGCGGCGCGGGTGGAGGCGGCGCGCGCCGAGGTGGCCCGCGCCTTCGACCCGCTGCTCGACCTGCGCAGCTGTGACCTGCGCGCGGTGCGGGACCTGGCGGAGCGGGGCGGGGAGCGGATCGGGGCGCGCTTGCGGCCGGGCGCGGACGCGGAGACGGCGCTGCGCACGGTGGCCTCGCTCCTGGAGTCGAGGCTGGAGGCAGTGACCATCGAGGCGGCGAAGCGGGTGGGGCTGGCGGTGGACGTGGAGGTGGACGTCCTGCCCGGGGAGGTGTCGTTCCACGTGGGGCCGGAGCTGAAGGTGGATGCGCTGGCGGGCTTCGACCTCTCCGAGGACCGCACCGTGCTGGGCTCCTTCCGCCGGGAGGTCGCCGTCAGGCACGAGGAGCACGACTCCTTCGCCACCGGACACCCGCTGGTGGAAGCGCTCTTCTCCTGGGTGCGCGACGGCGAGCTGGGCCGGGCCACGGTGGCGCGCGCACATCTGCGCGGTCAGTCCGGCGCGGCGCTGGACGCGCGCTTCTTGGTGGCTCTGCCCGAGCCCGCCGACCTGGCCCAGGGCGCCCGGGTCCCTTCGCGGCGGGCGGCACGCCACCTGGAGGAGTCCCTGGTTCGCGTCACCGTCCGCCTCGACGGCCGCGGCGCCGCCCGCGCGGAGGACACCCTGGCCGCCCAGCTCGACTCGGCCCACCTGGAGCCCGTCCCCGCCCCCGAGGGAGGCCCCCCGGCTGCCTTCGCCCAGGCTGTGGAGATGGCCCTGCGCACGGCCCGCGACGAAGCCGAGCGCCGCCTGCGGAGCCTGATCGAAGACGCGAAGCGCGGCCTGGCCCGCGAAAAGGACGCCGCCTCCCGCCGCCTCTCCCGCTGGCTCTCGCAAAGCAAGGTCCCCGCCTCCTCGGCGGAGAAGGTGCTCGCCGCCGAATCGAAGCTCTACGACGAAGCCTCCACGGCCCTCGACAGCGCCCGCCTCGAGCTGGACCAGGCCGCCCTGGTCCAACTCACCTGAAAAGCCGGGGCACGATAGCAGCCATGCGTCGACGTGGGCGTTGACGTCAACGCCACGATCACGTCCACGTCGACGATCACGTTTCGTTGTGTCCCGGGTTTCTAATGCGCGTTGTAGGCGAGGCCGATCAGGGTGGTGAACCCGGTCTGGGTGTCCGTGTTGCCCGAAGAGAGGGCGAAGGAGGGGCCCACGCGGATGCGCGCGGTGACGGCCAGGTTGCGGTCGATGAAGTATTCGCCGCCGCCGCCGAATTGCGGGCCGAAGACGACGCCGGCGGGGTTGCTGAAGGTGATCAGCACCGGCAGGTCGGCGGCGAGGTCCAGGGTGAGCTGGGGGCTGACTTGAAAGCCGGCCACCACGCCGATGGGGCCGCCCACGCCCACCATGGCTCCCTGGTTGGAATAGATGGAGAGGCCCGGCTGAGCCTCGAAGGCGAAGGAGGTGTCGCCGCTGTCGGCGATGGTCCGGCGGAAGGGCACGGCCAGGTTGAAGCCGGTGACGCGGTTCGCGGTTCCCTCGAAGCCGTAGTTGAAGCCCACGTGCACCCCGAGGTCGGTGCGCTCGTTCATGCCCTTGAGCCAGGTGAACCCGATCCCCGGCCAGCCCGCCTCGGCCTGCAGCACCGAGTTGCCGTCGCCCGCGGTCCGCCCGGCCGTGGCGCTCCAGGCGGCGGTCGGCTCGCCGATGGGGGTCATGGTGGTCTCGATCTGCGCTCGCGCCGGCGAAGAGAAGAGCACCGCCACTGCCGCGGCCACCACCGCCGGGGCAAACCCATTGATCGCCTTTCCCATCCGTCCTCCGGGAAGCTTTCCGTCTCCCTCGCAAAAGTTGGGTTTCCCACGTTCGCAGGCAAGGGCGGCAAGGCGCCGGCACCGCTCTTTCGCCGCTTGATCTTCTTCGGTCCTCGGGTAGGTTGCGCCCCGTGCAGGTGCTCGCAGGCGACATCGGGGGAACCAAGACCCTGCTGGCGATCTGCGACGTCTCCCCGCTCGCCGGCCGGGGCGGGGCGCCCACCGTCGAGGTGCTGGCGAGCAACCGCTACGACAGCCACGGCTATCCCGGGCTGGGCGTCATCTGCCGCCTGTTCGCCTCGGAGATCGGCCGCCCCATGCCGCGCTTCGCCGGCTTCGGGGTGGCGGGCCCGGTGTCCAACGGGCGCTGCCACACCACCAACCTCCCCTGGATCCTCGACGAGCGCGAGCTGGCCCCCGCCATCGGGGTGGAGTCGGTGTACCTGGCCAACGACTTCCAGACCCTGGCCCTGGGCATCGCGGCGGTGAAGCCCACGCACCTCGCGGCCCTCAACCCGGGCGCCGCCGACGCCTCGGGCCCCTGGGCGGTGCTGGGCGCCGGCACCGGTCTGGGCGAGGCCATCTCCACCGTGGGCTCCGCGGGGCAGCGGGAGATCTTCGCCAGCGAAGGCGGCCACGCCAGCTTCGCCCCGCGCAACGAGTTCGAGATGGGCATCCTCCGCTTCCTCCTCCAGCGCCACGACCACGTGAGCTGGGAACGGGTGCTCTGCGGCGACGGCCTGGTGAACCTGGTGGAAGCGCTGGCGCATCTGAAAAAGGAGAAGCCGCCCGCGGAGGTGGAGGAGGCGATCGCGCACGACCGGCGCAACGCCCCTCCCCTGATCACCGCGAAGGCCGCGGAAGGAGATCCGCTCTGCCGCGCCGCCGTCCAGCAGTTCTGCGAGCTCTACGGAGCGGAGGCGGGCAACCTGGCCCTCAAGGCCCTGGCCACCGGCGGGGTCTACGTGGCCGGCGGCATCGCCCCCAGGATCCTCGACTTCATGACCGACGGCCGCTTCCGCGAGGCCTTCTGCGCCAAAGGGCGGATGCGGCCGCTGCTGGAGAAGATCCCCGTGCGGATCGTCCTCGACAACAAGGCCGGGCTGATGGGCGCGGCCACGCTGGCGGCGCGCGCCGCGCAGCTCTCCCCCAGAGAGAAGAAAGCGACCAAGGCGAATGAACCCTGAGCTGCAAGAGAAGTGCATCGACAGCATCCGCTTCCTCTGCGTCGACGCGGTGGAGAAGGCGAACAGCGGCCACCCCGGCATCTGCATGGGCGCCGCCCCCATGGCCTTCATCCTCTTCAGCCGCCACCTGCGCTTCAACCCGCGGGAGCCGCGCTGGGCCAACCGCGACCGGTTCGTCCTCTCCGCCGGCCACGGCTCCATGCTCATCTACGCCATGCTCCACTTCGCCGGGTACGACGTCACCCTCGACGACATCAAGGCCTTCCGCCAGTACGGCTCGAAGACGCCGGGGCATCCCGAGTTCCACGACACCCCCGGCGTCGAGGCCACCACCGGCCCCCTCGGCCAGGGCATCTCCAACGCGGTGGGAATGGCGCTCTCCCAGCGCATGCTCGCCGCCCGGATGAACGGCGGCGGCACCTTCCCCATCGACAACTACGTCTACGGGATCTGCAGCGACGGCGATCTGATGGAAGGCGTGGCCTCCGAGGCCTGCTCGCTGGCCGGGCATCTGAAGCTGGGCAACCTGATCTTCCTCTACGACGACAACCTCGTCTCCCTGGCCGGCCACACCGACGTCACCTTCACCGAGGACCGCGACCGGCGCTTCCAGGCCTACGGCTGGCACGTGCAGCACGTCGCGGACGGCAATGACGTGGAAGCCATCGACCGGGCCATCACCGCGGCCAAGGCCGATCCCCGCCCCTCGCTGATCAGCGTGCGCACCGTGCTCGGCTACGGCTCCCCGCACAAGGCGAACACCCACGAGGCGCACGGCTCGCCCCTGGGCAAGGACGAGGTGAAGGCCAGCAAGCAGAACCTGGGCTGGCCGCTGGAGCCCGCCTTCTTCATCCCCGGCGAGGTGCGCTCCTTCTGGACCGGGCGCATCGAGGAGCAGAAGAAGGGATACGAGGAGTGGCAGCGCAAGTTCGCCGACTGGCAGCGCGCCAATCCCCAGAAGGCGAAGCTGTGGAGCGCGCTGGCCGGGAAGCAGGCGCCCGCCGACCTGCCCGAGCAGCTCGTCAAGGCCCTCGCCTCGCCGGAGGCGCCCGAGTCCACCCGCAAGCACGGCCAGGCCGTCTTGCAGAAGGCCGCGCAGCTCTTGCCGGGCCTGGTGGGCGGCTCGGCCGATCTCGATCCCTCCACCTTCACCTACTTGAAGGACGGCGGCGACGTCGAGCCGGGTAACTACGGCGGCCGCAACATCCACTTCGGGGTGCGCGAGCACGGCATGGGCGCGGTGGTGAACGGCTTCGCCTACGACGGTTTCTTCCTCCCCTACAGCGCAACCTTCCTCCTCTTCTCCGACTACATGCGCCCGCCCATCCGCCTGGCGGCGCTCTCCCGGCTGCAGAGCATCTTCGTCTTCACCCACGACTCCATCTTCCTGGGCGAGGACGGGCCCACCCACCAGCCCATCGAGCAGCTCGCCGCCCTGCGCTGCATTCCGAACCTGGAGGTCTGGCGCCCTGCCGACGGGGTGGAGACCGCCGCCTCCTGGGCGGCGGCCATCGAGCGGCGGGACGGCCCCACCGCGCTGGCCTTCACCCGGCAGAAGGTCCCGCTCTTGAAGCGGAGCGAGCCGGCGGACGTGCGCCGGGCGCTGAGGGGGGCCTACGCGCTGGTCGACACGCCCGATCCCGACCTGGTGATCGTCGCCACCGGCAGCGAGGTGGCCACCGCCCAGCAGGCGCTGCCCTTCCTCGACAAGTCGCTCAAGGTCCGCCTGGTCTCCATGCCCTGCGTGGAGCGCTTCCTCCGCTGGCCGGGCGAGGAGCAGCGCAAGCTGGTGCCCCACGGCAAGGCGAAGCTGGTGGCGGTGGAGGCGGCGGGCGGCCTGGACTGGTACCGGATCGTCGCCGAAGGCCTGGTGGTGGGAATCGACCGCTTCGGCGCCAGCGCCCCGGAGAAGGCGCTGGCCGACGCGTATGATCTGACGCCCCAGAAGGTGGCCGGGCGGATCGGGAAGTGGCTGGCAGAGGGCGCACGCACGAACACCAAGTGAGGAGAGACCATGAAGCCCGCGGCGAGGTTGAACGAGTTCGGGCAGAGCGCCTGGCTGGACCTGATCGGGCGCAAGCTGATCCACTCCGGCGAGCTGTCGCGCATGGCGGAGGAGGACGGGATCCAGGGGGTGACTGCCAACCCCAGCATCTTCGAGAAGGCGATCGTGGAGTCGGACGAGTACGACGATGAGCTCTCCCGGCTGATCGCCCAGGGGAAGTCCCCGCTGGAGATCTACGAGGCCATCGCGGTGAACGACGTCCGTTCCGCCTGCGACGTGCTCCGGCCCACCTTCGACCGCCTGCGGGGGCGCGATGGCTTCGTCTCCCTGGAGGTCTCGCCCTACATCGCCCGGGACACCAGGGCCACGGTGGCCGAGGCGAAGCGGTTCTGGAAGGCGGTCGACCGGCCCAACCTCTTCATCAAGATCCCCGCCAACCCCGAGGGCATCCCGGCCATCCGCGAGGCCACCGCCGCGGGGGTGAGCGTCAACATCACCCTCATCTTCTCCGTCAAGGTCTACCAGCAGGTCATCGACGCCTACCTCTCCGGGCTGGAGGAGCGCGTCGCCAAGGGCCAGCCGATCGCGCAGATCCACAGCGTGGCCAGCTTCTTCGTCAGCCGGGTGGACACCGCGGTGGACAAGCTCCTGGAGGAAAAGGGGGCCCGCGATCTGCTGGGCAAGATCGCGGTGGCCAACGCCAAGGAGGCCTACCAGATCTACTTGCAGAGCATCGCCTCCCCCCGCTGGAAGGCGCTGGAGGCGAAGGGCGCCACCCGCCAGCGCCCGCTCTGGGCCTCCACCGGCACCAAGAACAAGGCCTACAGCGACGTCCTCTACGTCGAGCCGCTGATCGGCAAGGACACGGTGAACACCCTGCCGATGGCCACGCTGCACGCCTTCAACGAGCACGGCAAGGTGGCCGACACCGTCGGGCAGGGCGCGGCGGAGGCGAAGGCGCAGCTCGCCCGGCTGCAAGCCCTGGGCATCGACCTGGAGAAGGTCTGCGCCCAGCTCACCGACCAGGGCCTCGATCTCTTCTCCAAGGCCCTCGACGGGCTGTTGCACGCCATCACCGCCCGCGCCGCCGCCCAGGGCTTCGCCCGCAAGTCGCAGCTGCGGGAGAGCCTGGGCAAGCGCAAGGACGACGCGCAGGCGGGCCTGGCCGTGGCCGCGAAGGAGAAGGTGGGGCCGCGCCTGTGGGCGAAGGACACCACGCTCTGGGGCGCGCACAACGTCGCCAAGGACCGGCTCGGGTGGCTGCACTGCATCGAGTTCTCCCAGGAGCACGCGAAGGAGATCGCCGCCTTCGGCAAGGAGGCGGTGAAGAAGTTCCGCCACTGCCTGCTCCTGGGCATGGGGGGCTCCTCCCTGGCGCCCGACGTCTTCACCCGGGCCCTGGGCAAGCGCGAGGGCGGGCTGGATCTGAGAGTGCTCGATTCCACCGCCCCGGACGCCGTGCGGGAGGCGGCGCGCGGGTTCGACCTGCGCAAGACCCTCTTCCTGGTGAGCTCGAAGAGCGGCACCACCACCGAGGTGGACTCCTTCTACCGCCACTTCCGCAGCAAGGTCCCCGAAGGGGGCAACTTCGTCGCCATCACCGACCCCGGCAGCCCCCTGCAGAAGCGGGCCGCCGACGAGGGCTTCTGGCGCACCTTCCTCAATCCGGCGGACATCGGCGGCCGCTACAGCGCCCTCAGCTACTTCGGGCTGGTCCCCGCCGCGCTCCTCGGCCTCGACGTCGAGCAGCTCATCGGCCAGGCGATGGACGCGGAGCTGGCCTCGGACGCGCGCGTGCCGCTACAGGAAAACCTGGCGGTGCGCCTGGGGGCCATCGCCGGCGGGCTGGCGGAGAAGGGGGCCGACAAGCTCACCTTCCTCCTCAGCAAGAGCCTCGCTCCTCTGGGCGCCTGGCTGGAGCAGCTGGTGGCGGAGAGCACGGGCAAGCACGGGCATGGGATCATCCCCGTGGACGGCGAGCCGGCGGGCAAGAAGGAGGCATACGGCGACGACCGCCTCTTCATCTCCCTCTCCCTGGCCGGCGAGAGCCACGACATGAGCTACCTGGCGGAAGCCGGCCACCCGCTCCTCCAGTGGAAGCTTTCCGCGCCGGGCGAGATCGTCAGCGAGTTCTTCCGCTGGGAGATCGCCACCGCGGTGATGGGCACGGTGCTGAAGATCGATCCCTTCGACGAGCCCAACGTGGCCGAGAGCAAGGAGAAGACCAAGGCGCTCCTCGCCCAGGGAGCGCTCCCCGCGCAGGAGCCGGTGCTCCGCTCGCAGGGCCTGGCCCTCTTCGCCGGGGCGGAGCACGCGCAGGTGCTGCGCAAGGCGGCCGGCACGCTGGGGAGCGCCGCCGCGGGCTCGCCCGCCGGCTGGATCGCCGCACACCTGGCGCTGGCCGATCCGGGCGACTACATCGCCCTGCAGCTCTACCTCCCGCCCGACGACGGGCTGGCGGGCACCTTCCAGGGTGTGCAGGGCGCCCTGCGCGACGCCACGAAGCAGGCCTGCACGCTGGGCTTCGGGCCCCGCTTCCTCCACTCCACCGGCCAGCTCCACAAGGGCGGGCCGAACACCGGCCTCTTCCTGCAGGTCACGGGCGGAGGCGGGGAGGACCTGCCCATCCCCGGCGTGCCCTACGGCTTCGGGACGCTGTTCGCGGCCCAGGCCCGGGGGGACTTCGAGGTGCTGGAGGCGCACGGCCGCCGCGCGCTGCGCCTCCACCTGGAGCAGGGGAGCGACCCGGGCAAGGCGGTCCAGGCGCTGAAGGAAGCGGCCAAGCTGCTGGGCGGGAGATGACATGCAGATCGCGATGCTCGGCCTGGGGAAGATGGGCGGCAACATGGTGCAGCGCCTGCTCCAGGGCGGGCACAAGGTGGTGGCCTACGACGTCGACCCCCGCCGGGCGGCCGCCCTGGCGGAGCTGGGGGCCGCTCCCGCCACCACGCTCGACGAGGTGATCGCCGCCCTCCAGCCGCCCCGGGTTTGCTGGACGATGGTCCCCTCGGGGAAGATCACCGAGGAGCTGGTCTCCTCCCTGGCGGCGCGCATGCAGCGGGGCGACATCATCGTCGACGGCGGAAACTCCAACTTCCGCGACTCGCAGCGCCGGGCCAAGGAGCTGGCCGAGCGGGGGATCCACTTCTGCGACGCCGGCAC
>DATKAG010000380.1:0-11822 GCA_035498355.1 Myxococcales bacterium
CTGAAGCTGAACCAGAACCGCAAGCCCGAGGACTGGGCCGCCGTCGTCGAGCGATTCTCGAGCAGCGAGGACGCCGCCGAGCGGGAGATGGCTGCCTTGATGAAGCGGGTTGGAGGTGGAGGCACCGCCCGGATTCGAACCGGGGAATGAGGGATTTGCAGTCCCTTGCCTTACCAACTTGGCGACGGTGCCGCCGAAGGGACCGAGCGAGTAGCGCGAGTCCTTCTTGCCGTCAAGGCGACTTGTGCGGCGGGCGCAAGCCGCGCGGGACCACCAGCCCGCGGGAGAGGCGGCGCAGCACCCGGCGCAGCTGGCGCTTCTTGTAGCGCGGGTGGGCGTTCTCCCCGCTCTCGTTGGCCAGCGCGGTCTCCCGGTCCACCAGCTGCAGCTCCACCATGCAGAAGATGATGCGCCCGTCGCCCATGTCGACGGTGCGCTCGGGCAGGCGGACGGGGATCTCGGCCACGAAGTTGAGCACCTTGTAGGAGTTGCCCGAGAACTCGTTCTGCGCCGTCTTCTGCTCTTCCTCCAGCAGGTCGAGCTGCAGGTGCGGGGCGAGGGTGCGCAGGGAGGGCCAGTCCTTCACCAGCTTGTGGAAGCAGACCAGGGTGTTCTGCGTCTGCCCCGGGACCACGAAGTTGAAGGGGATGAGCAGGTCGCAGAGCCGGACCAGCACCGGGAGCACGTGATCGCCGTCCGCCGTCTCCAGCCGGTAGCGCACCCGGTCGTAGATCTGGGCCGCCAGCGTCTCCTTCTTGGCGAGCAGCTTGGTGATCAGGCTGTGGCGCGTCTTCACCCCGCCCGCCGCCGCCACCACCGGGAACCCCTCCCGGCGGAGCTGGGCGATGCAGAGGTCCACCCGCTGGGTGACCAGCTGGGAGAGCTCGTCCTCCGCGACCCGCGCCCGGTGCAACAGGCCGCGCGCTTCCACGTGATGCACCACGTGCATCACCTTCAGCACCAGGCAGGCGATGCGCCGCAGCCTGGGATTGCCCACTCCCGAGGCGAGGAGGAAGAGGTCCTGCACCTGGGCGGGCTGCGCCACCTCCTCCGCCACCCCGTAGCGGAAGGTGGTGCGCAGGTAGTCGACCGCCTCGTCGAGGATGCGCTGCAGGTAGGCGCGGTCGAAGGGATCGTTGGGCTCGAAGAGGCAGAGCCGCAGGTACTGATCCACCTCGTCGCGGGTCTGGAAGTGCAGCCGCCGCCAGTCGATCACCGACTCGCCGCGGAGGATGAGCCGCATGCGCTCCAGGTCGCCGAGAGTCCAGCGATCCGGCAACGGAATGGGCGGCTGCGCCAGCATCGGAGCGCGAGCATGCTGCAACGATGCCCGGTCCACAAGCAACCTTCCCGTCGTGCCGCGCTGCGTAGAACAGGTTCAGAAACTGCAGCGCAGCGAGGGCAGCAGCGCGAGCCCGACTGCGCCGCGCCAGACCAGGGCATCCGCCTCCAGCCCCAGCGCGAACCGCTTGATGAAGGGCTGGAAGGTGACCAGCGCCCCGCCGAACCCTGTAGGTCCTTGTCCGCCTTCCCCCGCCACCGGCGCGCCCCAGCCGGCGCCGGCGTGCAGCCAGAACCCCACGCCGTCCTCGGCCCCGGCGCGCGCCAGAAGCAGCCTGCCGCCCGCTCCCGCCCCTACCAGGGCGCGGTCGCCGGGATCGCGCGCGGGCGCGCTCTCCACCGCGCCGGTCAGCCAGGCCTCGGCCGCCAGCCGGTCGGTGAGGGGATAGCCCAGCTCCAGCCGGACCAGGGGACCGTTCCCGATCCCCGAACGCCCGCTCTCGCGCAGGAACACCGGGCCCGCCGACATGCCGAGGTAGGGCCGGGCGGGAGCCGCGAGAAGGGCCATTGCCAGGAGGATCATCGGCTCACCCTCCAGGGGTGAAGATGAAGGGATAGGTGACGAACACCTCGCCGCCGCCCTTGGGAATGGGGAGCCGCGTGGTCTTGATCTTCGCCGCCACGCAGCTCTCCACCGCCTTGTCCCGCAGCGTGGTCTCCTGGGTGTGCGACTCGGTCACCAGCCCCTGGGGATCGATGGTCCAGGCGGAGATCAGCTTGCCCGCCAGGTTGGGCCGGGAGTTGAGCTGCGCCTCGTAGCAGGTGCGGATCTGGGCGCGGTGCTCGTGCACCACCTTGCGGATCAGCTCGGGATCGATGGAGCCCACCACCTCCGGCTTGCCCGGCCCCAGGCCGATCTCGCCGTTCTCCTTGCCGCGCAGGCCTCCCTTGCCGTCGCCGTAGCTGGCCAGGCCCCCGCCGATCCCGTTGGTGCCGATGCGCGCCAGCCCCAGGCCCGACCCGTCGCCGCCGCCCCCGCGACCGCCCAGCGACTTGAGGCCCATGCCCCCTTCGCCCCGCGCGTCGCCGGCGCTGGGCCCGGTGAGGTGCCCGAGGGCGTCCTTGGCGCCCTTCTCCAGGGCGATGCCGAAGACGTCGCTCTTGCCGTTGCCGCCGCCCAGGGCCTTGAGCAGGCCGGTCTGGGCCACCAGCGTCCGGTCGTCCACCTTCCGCTCGGCCCGGGCGTCGCGGCGGGGAGCGGTCTTGCTCCCGGCCGCGCCCTCCTGGTCCAGGTGACGGGCCACCGCCTTGCCGGGGTCGCGCCGCGCCTGGTTCACCTTCTGCGCGTCCAGCACGGCCTGCGGCTTGGGCGGGGCGGCGCGCACCACCAGCGGGCGGGGCTTGATCAGCTCGGGCTCGCCGGCGGCGAACTTGGGCGGCGGGACCGCCGCGCTCCAGAACTTCATCCCCGTGATCATCAGCAGGGCGGCGATGCTGGCCACCAGCACGCCCTTCCAGTCCGTCTGCTCGCCGCCCACCCGGGCCGTTCCCGGCACCCGCCGGATGCGCAAGGAGAGGCTGCCGCTCACCAGCACGGCCACCGATCGCTGCGGCAGCGGCACCACCAGCCCGTGCGCGTCCGCCTGGCTGCGCCCGCGGACCAGGAGCTCGGGCCCGCCCAGGATGCGCCCTTCCTCCTCGAGCAGGAGCTGCAGCGGCCGCGGCGCCGAGACGGTCCAGCCGCCCAGGTCGCTCTTCAGCACCGAGGCGCGCTCCACGCCCTGGAGCAAGGCCTGGCATCCCGGGGCGCTGCCCGCCTGGAACTGCTCGCCCGGCTGGAGCTGCCAGACGCTCACCCGGGTGTCGCCCCAGAAGAGCTCCACCTCCGCGCACTCGCCGCCCAGGGCGGTGGTGACGGGAGGGAGCGCCGGAGCGCCGGGCACGGGTGCCGGGGTCTCCGCCACGGCCACCGCGGCGGAATCGCTCGCTGGCGCCAGCGGCGGAGGCGCGGGAGGAGGCGGCGGGGGCGGAGCCGGCTCCAGCACCGCCGGCTCGTCCTCCACCAGCTCCTCGTGCAGCCCCTCGTCGGTCGCCGCCTCGAGCAGCTGCAGGCCTTCCTCGCGGACCACCTGCAGGGCGGGAGCGTGCTGGTGCAGCCGCTCCACCAGCGGATCCTCCTCGCCCTGGATGAGCTGCAGCCTGGGGCGGGGCTTCTGCGCCCCGCCCGGCAGCGCGACCCGTCCCTGCAGCTCCACCATGATGCGCAGCTCGCCGATGGAGATGAGGTCGCCGTGGCGCAGGGGCGCGGCCAGGATGGGCTGCCCGTTGAGGTAGACCGGGGCGGAAGTGGTGGCGCGGAGCACCGCGCCCATGGCCCCCGACTCGATCACCGCGTGAGTTGGGGCCACGCTGGGGGACTCGAGGGCGAGGTCGCCGGAGCTTCCCAGCCGGATGCGCTCCGCGCGGAAGGCGCGCGCGCTCTTCAGCTTCCCGCCGTCGTACACCTTGAGGACGATGGCAATCATCTCGTCTCCGGCCTCCCTTCAGCGGCCCTGCAGCGGCGCCGCCAAGGCGCGGTCCACGAACGATCGGCGCACCCGCAACAGGCTCGGCTCCGAGACCTTGCGGGGCGCCTGCACCAGCTCGCCGTCGGGCCGGGTGATGTCGCCGCGGATGTCCTCTTCGCCGAAGTGGAGGATGGTCCGGCGCGGCCGCTGGCCAGCCGGCGCTCGCCCGGCCTCCGCGGCCGCCGCGGGGCCCCCGCCGCCCAGGAGGGCGGCTGCCGCCGCGGCCAGGATGATCTGTCTGCGCATTCTCCCTCCCAAAAGCGCCCGGCTCACGGCTTTTGCACGACCGATGCCTGAGCGCCCTGCTTCAGCGCCTCCTCGCAGCGCTGGAGGAGGGCGTGGATGGGATGGCCGGGCGGCGGCGGCTGCGTGCTCAGGCTGAGGAAAAGTTTTGCCTCCCGCAGCGCGGCCTGGGCATCGCCGTCGCCATCGAGCTCGACCTTGGCCAGCTCGAAATGCGGCTCTGCAGCCTTGGGGGCGAGCGCGGCCGCGCTGGCGAGCGCCTGCTTGGCGGCCCCGCCCTCTTTCACAGCCGCCAGGGCCTGCCCCTGGGCCAGGGCAGCCGGGTACGAGGAAGGATCGAGCGCGACCGCCTGCGCCAGCGCTTCCAAGGCTGCCTGGTCCTGGCCGCGTGCGAACAGGACCCGTCCCAAGGCGAGCTGCGCCGCGGCGGACCCGTCGTCGAGGTCGGCCGCGGCCCGTACCGCCGCCAGCTCCCCGGCCGCATCGCTCGCCGCCCGCGCGATGGCGGCCTGGACGAGCAGCGGCTCGGGATCGAACGCGTTCGCCTGCGCCGCCCGGGCCGCGAAGATCTTCGCCACTCCCGGCTGGCCCTGCAGGAGCGCCGCGCGGGCCAGGGCGCAGAGCGCCGCGGAGCTTGCGGGATCGCGCGCCAGCGCCGCTTTCGCCGCGGCCTGCGCGCCAGAAGCGTTGCCCAGCGCCAGCTCGATCCGGGCCTGCAGCAGGCTCGCCTCCGGCCCCTCGCCCATCGCGGTCCGGGCCAGCGCGACGCCCTCGCGCGCGGCGCGCCCGTCACCCCGCACCGCCGCGAGCGCCGCCGCCCGCGCCGCCGCCTCGAATCCCAGCGCCCCTTTCTCGCGGGCCGCGGAGCGATACGCCTGCTCCGCCTCCATCCCCTGCCCCGCCTGGTCCAGGGCGACCGCCAGGTCGAACCGCGCCGCCGGAGTGGGCGCCGCCTGGAGAAGCGCGCGGAACCTCTGCACCGCCTCCTCCGGCGAGAGGCTGGCGGCGGCGGAAACGGCCTCTCCGATCAGCCGCCGGTTGCGCTCCCCTTGCACGCCCCGGGCGTCCACCATCTCCGGGCGATCCACGGGAGGCGGCGGCACCAGGCCCGGAGCGATCCGCTCCGGCGGCTTGACCGACAGCTTCTCCAGCAGCGCCGTCATCTTCTGCGCGCACGATCCCGAGACGCCCAGCTCATGCGCTCTTGCGGCCGCGTCCTGCAGGGTCTGCTTCGCCTCCTCCAAGAGCGGCTCCGCCTTCTCCGCGAGCGCTGCCCGGTAGAGCTTGCGCTGTTCCCCGTTCAGGCCCGGGGGATAAGGGCTCCTGGCGATGGCCCGGCCGAGCAGCATCTGCGCCTCGCCAAGCTGGGTGAGCGCGCAGACCGCGGGCTCCGCCTGGCGCATGGCCACCGTCTCCTCGGCGCGCTTCTTCACCGCCTGCAGCAGCGCGATCTTGCGGTTCAGGGTGACGGCCAGCGGCTTCTGGATCTGCTGCTTCTGGAACCTGTCGAAGGCTTCCGCGCCCAGGGCGAAGTGGGCCTCCGCGGCCGCCGCCACCGCCTCGGGGGGCAGCTTCTCCCTGGCCCTGGCGCCCAGCCCGCGCCAGGTCCGCTCCAGCTCGGCCCACGACCAGCTCGCGTTCCCGGTCTCCTTCGCCCGGGTGTAGAGGCGGGCGGCCTCGCGCCAGGCGGCGATGCGCAGCGCGGGCTTCTCCCTCGCTCCCCGGGCGATCTCCGCCATCTCCCGGGCCGCGCGGGCCGGCTCGCCCTGCCGGGCGTGGAGCTGCGCGAGCGCGAACCGCTGGTCGTCGAGATCGGCGGGCCTCTTCCAGAGCTGGAGGAGGAGCGCGCGATCGAGCGCGGCCTTCTGCAGCTCGCCGCGGGCTTCCCGCAGGACGGCCGCGTCGTGCAGCGCGGTCTGCGCCTTCGCTTCCTCGTATCGGGGTTCCTCGGCCTTCTCCTTCCCCGCCGGCTGCTTGCGGCGCGTCCGCCCTGACTGGTAGCCCGAGGCGTACCGCTCGAGCAGCGCCGCCGCCTCACCCAGGTCTCCGGTCGCCGCCAGGTCGGAGGCGGAGGCGAGCAGCGCCCGCGGCACCAGCGGCGAGCGCGGCTGCTCCTTCCACACCCGGGCGCGGGCCGCGAGGGCCTCGCCGATCCGCCCGAGGCGCGAGAGCGCCGCGGCGGCGCCGAAGAGGGCCTTGTCGGTGAGCTGGCCCTTGGGGTGCGCCTGCACGAAGGCGAGCAGCGCTTCCGCCTTCTTCCCGTCCTTCGCGGTGGCGTCGGCCAGCGCGTACGCGCTCTGCTCCTCGATCCGCCGCAGGTCCTGCAAGAGGTTCCCGTGGGCGATCAATCGCCGGTCCTGGAGGAAGCGCAGCGCCCAGCGGTGCACCGCCCCCCAGTCGCCGCGGAGGTTCTCGAGGTCCAGCACCAGATTCGCGGCATACTCGGACAGCTCGTGCTCGGGATGCGAGAGGGCGATGAAGGAGAGGTGCTTGCGGGCCGCCTCGAAGTCGCCGGAGAGGTACTCCAGCCGCCCTGCCTTGAACGCCACCTCCACCGCGTGCGGCCCGTCGGGCAGGGCTTCCAGGTACAGCAGGCAAGCCGCGTGCAGCTTCTTCTCCTCGGCCGTGAGGGCGCGCTGGGCGCGCCGCTCCCCGGTGTCCTTGCGTTCCTGGGCGCCATGCAGCGCGGCCTCGTTGCGGGAGAGCACGGCGCTGAAGGCCGCCTTCTGCAACCAGCGCCCGGGCTTGCCCGAGGCGAGGTCCTGGCGGACGACGGCCTCGTACTGGCCGGCCGCCTCCGCCCGCTGCCCCCGGGCGTAGAGAAGCTCGCCGTAGAAGAAGCGCAGGTCGTAGGCGTCCGGGGCGTCGGGGAACAGGGTCAGGTACTCGGCGTAGAGCGCCCGGGCCGCCGCCCAGGTCTCGTCCAGGTTGGTCTTGCGCGCCTCGTTGTGGATCCGCACCGCCAGGTTGCGCAGCGTCTCCTCGCCCAGGCGGTCGGCCTCCTCGGTGGCCTCGTCCCGCTGCCCGGCGCCGGGCTTGCCCTCCTCCCTGGCCGTGCGGGCCCGGACGCGGAGGAAGACGTCGACCAGGGTCTTCGCCTCCGCCAACAGATCGTGGCGCTTGCCGCCCCGCTGCGCGATCGCCAGCAGGCGGGTCTGGTCCAGGGCCGCCGCCGGGGCGTCGCCGTGCAGCGCCAGCAGCTGGCGGGCGATGAGCTGGGCCTCGGGATCGCGCCCGGTGTCGAAGAGGAGCTTGCCGTACTGCTCCAGCATCTTCAGGCCGGGCTGGGCGCCGAACTTGCGGGCGAACTCCTCCTTCGCCGCCTCCGGCCTGCCCGACCTCGCGTAGGTGAGCACGTAGTCGCGCCGCGCCTCGCCCGCGAGCTGGACCTTGTTCACGTCGCCCGACTTCTCGGAGACCTCCACCACCCGGCGGAAGAGCTTCATCGCGTCGGTGAAGGCGCCCTGGTTGAAGCGGCACCAGGCGGCCTTGTAGAGCGCGTACGGGTAGACGTCGTCGCCCGGGACCGCGGCGGCGGCCCGGTACTCGCGCAGGGCATCGGCGAGCTTCGCCGTGTCGAACAGGTGCTCGCCGATGAAGACGTGGCTGGCCGGCGCCCAGACCGAGCGGGGGAAGCGCCGGGTGAGCTCCTGCGCCGCCGTCACCGCCTCGGCGTCGCGGCCGCCTTCCTGGAGCACGTCGGCGAGGAAGAAGAGCGCCTCGTCGGTGCGCGGCGCGTCCGGGTACTTGCGCAAGAGCTCGCGGTAGCGGGAGATGGCCTCGTCCCGCGCCTCGGCGGCTTCGCGGCGGTCGCGGGCCGCCCCGGCCTCGTCGCCGGCGTCGGCCTCGCGCGCCGCGCGGATGCCCAGGGAGAGCCCGCGGGCCCGCAAGAGCCCGGCGAGGCGGGCCAGCACCTCCGCCTGCTCGGAGCCGGGGCCTCCCAGCCCGAGCATGCGCCGCAGCGTGTCCTCCTGCTCCTGGTCCCGGGCGGCGATGGCCTGCGGCGCATCGCGGTGCAGCAGGGCCGGATCCCTCCCGGGCTGGGCGACGGCGGCGGCGATGAGCAGCGCGAGCATGGATCCCTCCCCTCCCTCGCGGCTGTGCAACGTCCGGACCGCTTCGCGATCTGTCTTCTGGTTGCATCTCGCCGACTTCAATCTCCGGGGGATGGGGACACCATTCACCGGCCACAGCTTCTGCGGAGCGGTAGAGCTCCATTGGGGCATGGTGTCCCCGTAGATGGGTGGCTTCCCTCCTCAATTGGGAAATCGCGTTCTCAGCCGCCGGGGACTTCCGCGATCTTCGGCGCCGGCGCCGGCAGTTGCTGGGCCGTGGGAAGCGGCGTCCGCGGGCGGCGGCAGCGCTGGCCGAGCTGGTACTGGTAGCTCCCCAGCTCGTCGCGCCAGTACTCGCCCTGGAAAGGCCAGAGCTCCTCGTCGTCCGCCACATGGGGAGGATCCGCGTGCGCCCGTACCGCCGGCCCCGACGAGGGGGGCGCGCTGGCCAGCTCCTTCTCGCGGCCGGCGATCTCGTACGACAGCCGCAGCGATTGCCCGACCAGCTCGCGCAGCGTGGCCCTCTCCGCGCCCAGGCGCGCGATCAGCCGGCGCCCGGCGGTCTCCAGCAGGTCCGACCTGGCCTTCCGCGCAAGCGGCGCCATCCTTCTGACCAGGACGGAATCCCGGAAGGGCTCCGGCCTCCGGTCGATCGAGTCGATCTCGCTCGCGAGCTGCGCCGCCGCCGCCATCGCGGCGCGCAGGTCGGGGGCCTGCTCCAGGCGAGCCACTTCCTCGCGGGCGGCGGCAGGGACGGCCTGCTGGACGCCCGCAGGCCCCCTGGCCATCAGGTCGGAAGCGGCCTGGGGCGCGGGCAATTGCCGCAGCACTTCCGCCAGCGCGTCGTGCAACGGTTCGTAGCGCTGCTGGAACTCGGCCAGCGCCTTGCGGGCGTCCGGGTAGCGGCAGTTCTCGTAGAGCACCAGGGCCTTGAGGACGAACGACTCGGGAAAGAAGCGCTCCTGGAAGAAGGGCGCGTGCAGGGTGAGGAGGTTGCCCAGCGCTTTCTCGTCCTCGCCGCGGCGGAAGTGCGCCCAGCTCGCCTCGAAGAGCGCGTCGAGCCACTCCGGCGCTCCCCGCCCCACGCGCTGGTAGAGCCGGGAGGCGAGAGCGTCGTCTCCGTTCTGGTAGGCCAGGCGCGCGAGCTGCAGCCAGGCCTTGTCCCGCCGGGCGGCGGCGGCCTGGTCGCCCTTGCGCACCGGCAGGTCCACCACCGCCATGAACTCCCTGGTCGCTGCCGGAACGTCTCCCGCCGCCAGCGCCGCCAGCCCCGACACTTCCTTTGCCTCGCCCGCCAGGGGATCTCCCGGCGCCACCGAGGCGGCAAGGGCCCGCGCCGCGTCCAGCTCCCGCTGGGCCTCGCCGGCCAGCCGCTGCTGCGGCTGCGGCGCCGGCGCCGGGGTCGCCTCCGGCGCCGCCTGACCCATCTCCGCGGCCAGGTCCTTGTCCAGCGGATGGGCGGCCACGGGGGTGGGCGCGGGATCGGCGCTCTCCGTGGCCAGCGGCTCGAAGGCCGACCCTTCCTCCAGCGGGGCGATCTGCAGCGCCCGCTCCAGCCGCCCGCGCGCGATCGCCAGCGCCAGGGGCGCGGGCAGCTTGCCGGGATCGGCCTGCCCGGAGATCAACAGCTCGACCAGCGCCGGATCCGCCGGCGCGCGCGCGGCCAGCGCTTCGCGGGCGGCGGTCCGCACTCCCTCCGGCTGATCGCGGTCCGAAGCGAAGGCGCCCAGCATCACGGTGGCGGTGCGGGGCATGGAGAGGTCCTCGAGCGATCGCACGGCGGAGGCGATGCGGGCGCGCGCCTCCTCCTCCGGGACCTTCGCCCGATCGAGGCTGGCGAAGGCCGCGGCCGGATCGGCCGAGGCGAGGAGGAGCGCGAGAGCGAGAATCATCGTCCGGCCCCCCTCATTGCCCGAACAGCCAGGCCACGCCGCCTTCGAGTGTGAGCTTGCGCTCCACCTCGCTGGTCCCGCGCACCCGCCCGGCGTAGACCAGCTGGCTGGCGGCGAGACGCACCATGAAGCGGTTGCCCAAGAACAGCCGCTCCCCGATGGAGACGCGCCCTCCCGCCGCCCAGCGCCCCACCACCGGCGAGGTGGAGTCGGGCGCGATCATCTCCCGGACCAGCTCGGGGCCGGCGGAGAGGTAGGCGTCGAAGTGCAGCGTGCGCTCCCCCATCAGGGAGAGCTTCCCGTAGATGGGCGCCCAGCCCACCTCGGCCCCGACGAGCATCTGCAGATTGCCGGGGGTGGAGCGGAGCTTTCCCGCCGAGGGGTCCGAGCAGGTGTCGCCGCAGACCTGCACCGGCGCGGCGAGCAGGGCGAGCCCGCCCAGCGCGTGGGTGGAGATCGACCAGCGCTCGTCGAAGTGGTGCTCCACCCGCACCCCCATCCCCAGCGTGCGCCAGAAGGGATCGCCGATGGAGAAGGCGAACATCGGCTGCACCTCGAGCAGGCCGCCGATGTGGAAGAGCTGCGCGGTCACGGGCGGGAGCGAGGCGGGCGCTCCGTATTGCGGCGCCGCGGCCAGGGGAGGCAGGGCCGCGGGCGTCACCTGCGCCACCTTGGTCCCTTCCGCGGGAGCCGGGGCCGGCTCCCCGGCGCGGACCTGCGCGGCGACGAGGAGCAGCGCGGCGAAGAGCGCCCTCACTGCCCACCGCCGAAATAGAAGGAGAGGCCCAGCCGGAGGGTCCAGAACCCCATCGCCTTGGTCTGCTGCGAGCCGTCCACCACCACCTGCTCCGCGTAGAGGTTGCCGCCCAGGCGGGCGGTGAGCGCCAGGCTCTCGCCCAGGAAGACGCGCTGCCCGATGCCCGCGGCGATCATCGGCCGCGTGCCGCGGGTGGCGTCCGTCTCCGTGAAGGCCGCGCCCAGGCCGGCGTCGAGAAAGGTCTCGAAGTGGACCAGCGCGTCCCCGGGCAGCGCCACCTTTCCGTAGAGCGGGGCGATGGCCACGTACCCGGCGAGCGAGGCGCGCAGGCGCGATTCCAGGATCTGCGCGTGCAGCTCCCGCTTGGCGATCACCAGCTCCTGCGTGGCCCAGGTTCCCAGGCCCGAGGCGTCCAGCCCCAGGGAGAGTCCCTCCCGCAGGTGCCACATGGCCCGCAGGCCTCCGCCCCAGCGCTGCAGGTACGGGTCGCCGATCCCCATCTCCCCGTAAGGCGTCAGCTCCAGCCGGTGCGCCTGGCGAAGCGGGCGCTTCTGCACGGCCGTGATGGTGTCCGCCGGCTCGCCCTCCTGGGCGCGGGCCGAAGCGGCGATCAGGGCGAGAAGACAAATCAACCACCTGCGCATGGCGCGGCAAACATGGGAAGCGCGGGTCAGGCGGGCAACCCCTTGCGGCCGGGGAGAGGGGAACCAACTTTCCCTCGCCATGGCTGCCCTGCGGAGAGTCGTGCTGCTGACAGTCCTCCTGGGCGCCGCCTGCGCGCGCACGGATCTGGGCGCCTCCTGCCACGTGGAGGATGCGGCGGGCGGGGAGATCGTGCCCTTGCCCGGCCGCCAGTACCTCTACCTGGGGTCCAGCGAGTGCGAGAGCTTCGCCTGCCTGGCGAGCCAGGGTGCGAGCAGTGGCTACTGTTCGCAGGCGTGCAGCGGGGCGGGCGGAAGCTGTCCTTCGGGCCTGAGCTGCGCCCAGCTCGCCATCGATCAGAAGTATTTGGACACCTTGAAAGCGC
>DATKAG010000381.1:0-7656 GCA_035498355.1 Myxococcales bacterium
TGGAGGAGGCGCTGGCGAAGGGCCCGAAGTAGAGCGCCCCGTCCTTCTTCACCCGCCGCACCACCTCCAGCCGCGGATAGGGATGGGTGGTGGAGAGGCGCAGGGAGATGAAGTTCTTGTCGTCGCGCAGCTTGACGTTGAAGCGCGGCCGGTACTTCTTGATCAGCTCGTTCTCGAGGAGGACCGCGTCCTTCTCGGAAGGGGTGATCATCACCTCCAGGTCCCCGAGCAGGTCCTCGAGGAAGGGGATGAAGGCGCGCGTGTCCCCGCTGCGCTCCTGGAAGTACTGCCCCACCCGGGCGCGCAGGTTCACCGCCTTGCCCACGTACACCACCTCGCCGGCCCGGTCCTTCATCAGATAGCAGCCGGGCTGCGTGGGCAGGGTGTCGAGCTTCTCCTTCAGCTCCGGGGAGAGCATGCGGGGCGCTCAGCGGCGCTGGGATCCCGGCCGCCCGTTCGGGCGTCCCCGCCGCTTCTGTCCGGCGGGGCGGGTGGGAAGGCCGGCGGCGGCGCGGGCCTCCTGCTTGAGCACCTCGGGCCGCTTGGGGAGGATCCCCAGGTCGAGATCCTTGATCGCCTGGATCTTGTCGCGGAGGATGGCGGCGCCCTCGAAATCCAGCTCCTCCGCCTTGGCGCGCATCTCCGCCTCCAGCTGCGCCACCATCTTCGGCACGTCCTTGCGGTCCCCGGGCAGGTAGCCGGCCAGCTCCTCCTTGCCCGCCAGCGCGTCGTCCGCTCCCGAGGCGATGCCGTGGATGGCCATGTCGAGGATGGCCCGCTTCACCGACTGCGGAGTGATGCCGTGCTCCTTGTTGAAGGCGATCTGCTTGAAGCGGCGCCGCTCCGTCTCCTCCAGGGCCGCCTTCATCGAGGCGGTGACGGTGTCGGCGTAGAGGATCACCCTCCCCTCCACGTTGCGCGCCGCCCGCCCGATGGTCTGGATGAGCGAGACCGAGCTGCGCAGGAAGCCCTCCTTGTCCGCGTCCAGCACCGCCACCAGCGACACCTCGGGGATGTCCAGCCCTTCCCGCAAGAGGTTGATGCCGATGAGCGCGTCGAACAGTCCCCGGCGCAGGTCGCGCACCAGGGCCAGCCGCTCCAGGGTGTCGATGTCCGAGTGCATGTAGCGCACCCGCACCCCCAGGTCGGCGAAGTACTCGGTGAGGTCCTCCGCCATCCGCTTGGTGAGGGTGGTGACCAGCACGCGCTGCCCCAGTGCCGCGCGCTTGCGCACCTCTTCCAGCAGGTCGTCCACCTGCTGGGCCACCGGCCGCACCTCCACCTCCGGGTCCACCAGGCCGGTGGGGCGGATGATCTGCTCCACCACCACTCCCTCGCTCTTCTGCAGCTCGTACTCCGCCGGGGTGGCGGAGACGAAGATGGCCTGGTTCACCAGCCGCTCGAACTCGTTGAACTGCAGCGGCCGGTTGTCCAGCGCCGAGGGGAGGCGGAAGCCGTACTCCACCAGGGTCTCCTTGCGCGAGCGGTCCCCGCGGTACATGGCGCCGATCTGGGGGACGCTCTGGTGCGACTCGTCGATCACCAGGAGGAAGTCCTTGGGGAAGTAGTCGAGCAGCGTGGGCGGCGGCTCGCCCGCCTTCCGCCCGCTCAGGTGGCGCGAGTAGTTCTCGATGCCCGGGCAGAAGCCCATCTGCTCGATCATCTCCAGGTCGAACAGGGTCCGCTGCTCCAGGCGCTGCGCCTCCAGCAGCTTGTCCTGGGCGCGCAAGAGGGCGAGGCGCTCGCGCAGCTCCTCGCGGATGGAGTCGAGGGCCGCCTTGCGCCGCTCGGCGCTGGTCACGTAGTGGCTGGAGGGGAAGATGGACATCTTCTCCAGGGTGCCCAGCACCTTCCCCCGCAAGGGATCGATCTCCTTGATGCTCTCCACCGTGTCCCCGAAGAGCTGCACGCGGAGGGCCCGCTCCTCCTCGTAGGCGGGGAAGATCTCCACCGTGTCGCCCTTCACCCGGAAGGTGCCGCGGGAGAAGTCGTGGTCGTTGCGCTCGTACTGGATCTCCACCAGGTCGCGCAGGAGCTGGTGGCGCGGGTACTCCTCCCCGGTCTGCAGGGCCACCTTCAGCTCGTAGTACGCCTCGGCGGTGCCCAGGCCGTAGATGCAGGAGACGGAAGCGACGATGAGCACGTCGTTGCGGGTGAGCAGCGAGTGGGTGGCGGAGTGGCGGAGCCTGTCGATCTCGTCGTTGATGGTGGAGTCCTTCTCGATGTACGTGTCGCTCGAGGGGACGTAGGCCTCCGGCTGGTAGTAGTCGTAGTAGCTGACGAAGAACTCCACCGCGTTCTGCGGGAACAGCTCCTTGAACTCGCCGTAGAGCTGCCCGGCCAGCGTCTTGTTGTGGGCGATCACCAGGGTGGGCTTCTGCACGCTGGCCACCACGTTGGCCACGGTGAAGGTCTTGCCCGACCCGGTGACCCCCAGGAGCGTCTGGTGCTTGTCGCCCCGCTTGAGCCCGGCCACCAGCTCGGCGATGGCCCGGGGCTGATCCCCCTGGGGCTTGTAGTCGCTGCGCAGCTCGAAGGGCATGATCGACGAAGTTTAACAAGAGGGTGGATCGCTCACAGCAAGACGCGCCAGTCGGTGCCCGCCGGCCCGTCGCGAAGCTCCACGCCCCGCGCCGAAAGCTCCGCCCGCAGCGCGTCGGCCCGGGCGAAGTCCTTGCTCTTGCGCGCCAGCAGGCGCTCGGCGATGCGCTCCTCCACCCAGCAGGGATCGATGCCCTTGCGGCCGGCGGCCAGCGTCCGCCGGGCGCGGATCGCCTCCAGCGGCGGGCGGGAGGAGAGCCCCAGCACCCCGGCCAGGTCCCGGGCGGTGCGCAAGAGGGCCGCCACCTCGCCGGGAGGAGACCTGGCGTCGACCCCGGCGTTGAGCAGGCCGTGCACGCGCTCCACCCGCGCCAGCGCCTCGGCGGTGTTGAAGTCGTCCTCCATGGCGGCGCGAAAGGCCTGGGCGTGCTCGGCGATCGGCTGGGGCGGAAGCGCCGCCTTCTTCGCCTGCAAGAAGGTGTCCGCCTTGGCCTGGGTCTCGTAGAAGTACTCCACCCGCCGATCGGCCTCCCCGATGGCGGACTCGGTGAAGTTGATGGGATGCCGGTACTGGGTGGAGAGGAGGAAGGCGCGCAGCGCCTCGCCGTCCCAGTGCCGGAGCAGGTCGCGCACGGTCTGGAAATTCCCCACCGACTTGCTCATCTTCTCCGCGTCCACGGTGACGAAGCCGTTGTGCAGCCAGTAGCGGGCGAGCCCCTGGCCGCTGGCCGCCTCGCTCTGCGCGATCTCGTTCTCGTGGTGGGGGAAGACCAGATCCTTGCCCCCGCCGTGCATGTCGAAGGTGGTGCCCAGGTACTTCTGGCACATGGCCGAGCACTCGATGTGCCAGCCCGGCCGTCCCGGGCCCCAGGGACTCTGCCAGGTGACCGAGGCCGGCTCGCCCGGCTTCGCCGCCTTCCAGAGGGCGAAGTCCAGCGGATCGCGCTTCTGCTCGCCCGGCTCCACCCGCGCGCCCGCCATCAGGTCGTCGAGGTTGCGCCCCGAGAGCTTCCCGTAGCCGGGGAAGGAGCGGACGGCGAAGTAGACGTCGCCCTGCGCCGCGTAGGCGTAGCCCCGCTCGATCAGCCGGGCGATCAGGGCCTGCATCTCGGGCACGTGGTCGGTGGCCTTCGGCTCCACGTCGGCCGGCAGGATGTCCAGCGCCTCCATGTCCCGCCGGCATTCCCCGATGAAGCGCTCGGCGAACGCCTTGGGGTCCTCCCCCCGCTCCTGCGCCCGGCGGATGATCTTGTCGTCCACGTCGGTCCAGTTGCGCACGTAGGAGACCTGCCAGCCCGCCCAGCGGAGGAAGCGCACCGCCACGTCGAAGGCGGTGAGCATCCGGGCATGGCCCATGTGGGCAAGGTCGTAGACGGTGATGCCGCAGACGTAGATGCCGATGCGTCCCGCCTGCAGCGGCACGAAGTCCTGCTTGGCGTTGGCCAGCGTGTTGAAGACGCGCAGTGGCACGGGCTCCCCTTCTACCAGAGCCCGATCGCGCCGCCGATCAACAGTTGAAGATGGTCTTCAGATCTACCTCGATGTCGTCCTCGTTGACGCCCTTGGCGAGGGAGAGCTCCTTGATGAGCAGGTTGCGGGCGGTGTCCAGCATCTTCCGCTCGCCGAAGCTCAGGTCCTTGTCGAACTTGAGCAGGTAGAGGTCGCGCAGCACCTCGGCGATCTCGAACACCGAGCCGGTCTTGATCTTCTCCATGTACTCGCGATAGCGCCGGTTCCAGGTGGCGGAGTCGACCGAAATATCCTTCTGCTTCAGGATCTTGTAGACCTTGGTAACCGCCTCCTCATCGATCAGGGAGCGCAGTCCGACCGAGCCGACCTTGTTGATGGGGATGAGGATCTTCATCCCGTTTTCCATGATCTTCAGCACGTAGAAAGACTGTCGCTGACCGGCGATGTCCTTGTGCTCGATGCCCATCACCTCGCCGACGCCCTGGCCCGGGTAGACGGCTTTGTCACCGACCTTGAAAGTCTGCATAGGAACAGCCTTTTAACACGAAGCGCCATTGTGAGTCAAGGGCGCACTTGACGTCGACCCGAGGCGGGGTATAGCGTGGTCGGCTCGCTGCCGTTTGGGTAGGGCAAACGCGCACACGGGGTCGGGGGAGGGGTTCTTGGGGTCGCGGCCACTCTGGGTCGCGTGCACGGCGTTCCTGGCCGGCGCGTACTTCGGCGTTTCGCTTCCGATTTGGGCCGCGCTCCTGGCGCTGCCGGCGCTCTTCTTCCGCCCCGGCCGCGCCCTCGCCTGCGGCCTCGCGCTGGGACTGCTTCGCGGCGCCGCCCAGGAACGGCCCGCTCCTTTCGCCCTGCCCGAGGAGTTCGAGGGGCGGGTCGAGGCGCCCGGCGTGGTCCGCGTCCCCCAAGGCCTCGTCTCCCTCCGCCTGCGCGGCCTCCCGGTCCACCGCGGCGACCGGGCCCGCTTCTCCGGCCAGGCCCACCCTCCTCCGCCGCGGCTCAACCCGGGCGGGCTCGACCGCAGGGCCCTGCTCGCCGCGCGCGGCATCGCCCTGGAAGGCAGCGCGGAAGTCATCGAGGTGCTGGAGCGCGGCCCTGAGCTCTTCCGCTGGTTCGACGGGGTGCGCAGCCGTTTCGCGGAGCGGGCCCAGGACCTCTGCACCTCGCAGGAGCGGGCGGCGCTGGTCACGGCGCTGGCGGTGGGCGACCGCAGCTCGCTCTCGCGCGAGGCGGAGGACGAGCTGGCGGCGAGCGGGCTCGTGCACCTGCTCGCCAGCTCGGGGCTGCACCTGGCCGTGGTGGCGCTGGTGGCGCGCGAGTTGGGAAGGCGCCTCTGGCTGCGCACGCCTTGGGCGCCAAGGATGCGGGCCAGCCTCTTCGGCGCCGCCGTCGCCCTGCCCTTCGCCGCCTTCGAGGTGCTCCTCCTCGGCGCCCCCTGGCCGGCCATCCGCGCCGGAGTCGGCGCCGCCCTGGGCCTCGCGGCCTCGGCCCTGGCCCGGAGGAGGGACGCCCTCACCACCCTCGCTCTCGCCGCCGCAACCTGCGCCGCGCTCGACCCCGCGGCCACGCACGACCTGGCCCTGCAGCTCTCCGTCGCCGGCATCACCGGGCTGATCCTCCTTTCCCGTCCCTTGCGCGACGCGCTCCCCATCCCCTTTCCCGCCCGGGGCGCCTCTCTCTGGCGCCGGGCCCCCGAGCACCTGCTCGGCCTGGGCTGCGCCACGGCCGCCGCCGCGCTCTGCACGGCGCCGCTGCTGGCGGCGGCCTTCCACCGGCTCTCCCTGGTCTCCGTGCTGGCAAACGCGCTCGGGCTCCTCCCCGGGCTCGCCGCCATCCCTGCCGCCACCCTGCTGGTGCCGTTCGACCTGCTCCCCCTCTGGTGGATCGCCGACTTGCTCGCCGGCGCCACGCTCCAGGCCTCCCGCTTCTTCGCCTCCCTTCCCTTCGCCACCCTGGCGGTGGCCGCGCCGGGGCTGATCGCCTGCGCGCTCTGGTATGCCGGCGTCCTTCTCTGCGCGCGCCGCTCCTTCCGCAGGGCGCTCGTCCCCTGGGCGGCGCTGCTGCTGCTTGCGGGCTCCCGCGCCGCCCTGGCGCAGACCCGGACTGGAATGACCCTCACCTTCCTGGCGGTGGGCCAGGGCGACGCCGCCGTCGTCCAGCTTCCCGGCGGGCACGCCCTGCTGGTCGACGCCGGCGGCGATCTGCGCTGGCCAGGCCGATTCGATCCTGGCGCCCGCGACGTGGTCCCCGCCCTGGCCGAGCTGGGCATCCGCCGGCTGGACGTGGCGGTGCTCACCCATCCGCATCCCGATCACGCGGGCGGCCTCGCTACCGTGCTCGATCGCGTCCCCGTGGGCGAGCTGTGGATGACCGGAGAGCAGGACTCCATCGCCACCGCAGTGCGGGCGCGCGCCGCCCTGCGGGGAGTGCAGGTGTGCGACCCGCATTCCATGGAGCTGGGCGGCGTCCGGATCGAGGTGGTCTCGCGTTTCCGGCGGGGCCGCTCGCTCAACGACAACTCCATCGTCCTCCGCCTGGTCCACGGCGAGGTCACCGTCCTTCTGGCCGGCGACGTGGAGGCGCTGGCCGAGGCCGGCCTGGCGCAGGGGCCGGCGGAGATCCGCGCCCGCCTCCTCAAGGCCCCGCACCACGGCAGCCGCACCAGCAGCACCGAGGCCTTCCTCCGCCGGGTGGCGCCGGAGGTCACCGTCTTCTCCGCGGGCGCCGGCAACCGCTTCGGCTTTCCCCATCCCGACGTGCTGGCGCGCACCCCGGGCGAGAAATTCACCACCGCCGAGGGCGCGATCATCGCCGAGAGCGACGGCCTCTCCCTGCGCGTCGCCCGCTTCACCGGGAACTGAATCAGTCCTCGAAGCGCAAGGTCGCGAAGCGGTCCAAGGCGTGGAAGTCGCCCCGCAGCGGCGGTGAGTACGCTTGCCCCTCGTTCGGCTGGCCGGGTCCCTGCAGCAGGCGGTAGAGGTTGAACTTCCAGCGGGTGCCGGGCGCCGGCCGGGGCGTCCCGGTCAAGGAGGCGAAGGGGATCGCCAGCTCCACCGTCCAGCCCCGGTCCACGTCGCCGGGGTCGTTCAGCGTCCCGTCCACGTGCACCGCGTGGCGGGCGCGAGACGACCAGGCGAGGTCCATCCCCTTGCGCGGGCCGCCGGCGAAGCTGGCGTCGAAGAGCGCGTTGGTGGGCGCCACCTCCAGCTCGTAGTAGCGCGAGCCGTTCCCCGAGGGGTCGAGGAAGACCTCGACCACGTTCGACGTGTAGAGCTTCTCGTCGTCCTTGAAGAAGATCCCGGAGACGTTCCTGTCCTCCGCAAGGAAGGCGACGTAGAGGTTCTCGTCGTCCCAGAGCAGCCGGGCCTCGGTGGCCGCCGAGGCCCTCTTCCCGTCCAGGCTGCGGACGAAGGGCCCGGCCCGCTCGGCGGCGTCCCAGGTGGATTCCGCCAGCACGCCGTCCACCGCGATCGCTCCCCGCGCCCGATGGACCAGGTAGTCGGACGGGGCCCGCTTGCAGGCGCAGAGGAGCAGCAGCCCAAGAACGATCCGCACCGATCACGGATACCACTTCCCGATCAGCAGAGACGCGCGTACCGGACGATCAGGTCGCAGAGCCGCTGGTGCCCCGCGAGCAGCGAG
>DATKAG010000382.1:0-7354 GCA_035498355.1 Myxococcales bacterium
AGAGCGCCTCGGCGAGCGAGATCGTCGCCGGCGCGCTGAAGAACCTCAACCGCGCCCTGGTGGTCGGCCGGCAGAGCTTCGGCAAGGGCTCGGTGCAGCTGCTCTACGACCAGGGGTTCAACGACAGCGCGCTCAAGCTGACCATCGCGCAGTACCTGACCCCGGGCGACATCTCCATCCAGGAGGTGGGCATCACCCCGGACATCGAGCTGGTGCCCGCCCGCATCCTCAAGGACCGCATCGACCTCTTCGCCCCGCCCAAGACCTTCCGCGAGGCCGACTACGACAAGCACTTCTTCAACGGCTTCGCCCACGACGAGGAGCAGGCCAAGGCGGGGCGGGAGCGGGTGCAGCAGAAGCCCTTCGAGACCCTGCGCTTCGTCAAGGAGGAGACGGCCAAGGAGCGGAAGAACCGCGAGCTGATCGAGGCGGGGCAGGCGCCGGAGGACGACGACGACGATCCCTCCGACGAGGACGGGGTGGTGGTGGACTACCAGATCGAGTTCTGCCGCGACCTGCTCCTGCAGGCCAACTCCACCGACCGCCGGCAACAGCTCCTGCAAGCCAAGCCGTTCGTGGAGCAGCGCCGGGCCGCCGAGCAGGAGAAGGTGCGCAAGTCGCTGGAGGCCATGGGGGTGAACTGGACCGCCCTGGGCATCTCCGGCGCGCCCCGGCCGCAGGCCAAGGTGCAGGCCGAGATCCGCGTGCCCCGCACCCAGGCGGGGAGCACGATGGAGCTGGCGGTGACCGCGCACAACACCGGCACGGTGCCGCTCTCCCGGCTGCGGGCCTTCACCAAGAGCGACAACGGCGTCCTCGACCGGCGGGAGTTCGTCTTCGGCCTCTTGCAGCCGGGCGAGAAGCGCACCTGGACGGTGCCGGTGAAAATCCCCCGCTACATCCCCTCCCGGCGCGACGACATCACCCTGAAGTGGGAGGACGAGGCGCGGGATCAGCTCGAGGAGGCCAAGGCGGAGAGCGACATCGCCGAGCTGCCCCGGCCCGCCTTCGCCTGGAGCTTCCAGATCGCCGGCTCCGACGGCCTTCTGCACAAGGGCGAGAAGGGCGACACGGCGGAGATCGTGGTGGACGTGAAGAACGTGGGCACGGGCCAGGCCTACGACGCGTACGCCGCGCTCCGGAACCTCTCCGAGGACAAGATCAACGTGAAGAAGGGCCGCACCAAGCTGGGCCCGCTGGCCCCCGGCGAGTCGAAGAGCGCCACCTTCGTGCTGGAGGTGAAGAAGCCCCTGGACGAGGCGGTGCCCATCCGCCTGGAGGTGGGGGACAAGGACCTGTACGAGGCGCAGCGCGACAAGCTGACGCTCCCGGCCGGCGCTCCCGTTCCTTCCGCCGCGGCCACGCACCCGGTGCGGGTGCAGGTGGACACCTCGATCCTGGCCAGCGCGCAGGAAAGCGGGCAGAAGCTCGCCTCGGTGAAGAAGGGCGCCATCCTCGCGGTGCACGGCAAGACGGGGCAGTTCTGGCGGGTGGAGTGGCAGAAGGGCCGCAGCGGTTTCCTTCCCCTGGCGGCGGGGAAGGAAGCGCCGGGCGCCAAGCCGAACCTCAAGACGGTGGCGGCGGTGATGCAGAGCGAGGCGCCCAGCATCAAGCTGGCCAACGTCGACACCTCGCGCGGCGGGGTGGAGACGGACCTGGACCATTTCACCCTCACCGGCACCGCGGCCGACGCCAACGGGATGCGCGACCTGCAGATCTTCGTGCAGCATGAGAACGATTACCGGAAGGTCTTCTTCCGCACCTCGCGCAAGCCCGGCCAGCAGGCGATGGCCGCGCCCGCGCAGCTCGACTTCCAGACGGACCTCTCGCTCAAGCCGGGGAACAGCACGGTAGTGATCATCGCCCGCGAGGACGACGACCTGCAGACGCAGCGGACGCTGGTGCTGCACCGCAAGCAACCGGTGGTGGCGCAGAAGCAGGCGGAGCGGGATCGGCCCGTCCAGAGGTAGCCCGCTCCGCAGGCTACGAGATGTAGATCGTAGCCTGCGCTCCGGCTGCCCCGGAGAGGAATCCCCAGGAAGATCGGTCCTCTCGCGGGGCTTCGCTCCGCGCGGCCGCCGTGGTTTGCCCCTTGCACTTGCCCGGGGCCATGGACCGCGCCCTCCGCCTCGCACGCGTCGCCCTCGAGACCAGCGGCGACCTCGGCCTCGCCCTCTCCATCTCCTTCGTCGCCCTGCAGTACCTCTGGATCCAGGCCAGGACGCCGCGATGATGGCGGCCGCCGCGGGAGCGCTGGCCCTCGCCCTGGTGGCGGGGCCCTGCGTGGCCGTGACCGAGACCAGCCGCCGGCGCCCGTTCGGCGCCCTGGCCGACTTCTCCGCCTTCTGCGCCGCCGGGGCCGCCCTGATCGCCGCCGCCGCTACCGTCGTGGAGATCGGCGTCCTCCTGCGGTACCCAACGTCGCGCATCGCCTTCGCCGTCCTCGCTCCTCCGTCCATTGCCGTCGCCACCTGGGCCGCCGGTGAACTGTGTGCGGGACCCTCGCCGAGGCAGGGCCTGTCGCTCGCGGCGGCCATGGTCGCCGCCTATCTCGCCGTCCTCCTCTTGCAGATCGTCAGTGGTTCCTTGGTGATGGGAGCCTGTTCCACGGCCGTCGCCGCCACCGCCGCCTATCTCTGCACGCGAGGCGAATCGACATGAAACCCGGGACCGGTTCGTGCGTCATCTCCTGCAGGAGGCCCCCATGCTGGCATCCGCGTCCCTGACCGAGTGGACGTTCGGCGTCACCTTCGCCACCATCTGGTCGACCGCGCTCCTCGCCCTTCCTGCGATGCTCGGGGTCCACCGCCTGCTCCGGGGCCGCCTCGTCGTCCCCTTCCAGCGCGGCGAATTGGAGCGCCAGCTGGTGCTCTACGCCGCCCTGCTCGGCGCCCTGGGCGCGCTGGCGACCGCAGACGGGCTGGCGCAGGTCTTCGGCGCGGAGCGCGCCATCGAGCCGGCGACGATGCTCGCCGGCTTCATCGCCCCGGTTCCCCTGGCCGCTGTCTCCTGGAGCGCGGGCGAGATCTTCACGGGACCCTCGCGGCGCCCCATCGCCGCCTTTCTCGCCGCGGCCGCCGTCGCCTGCCTGAGCAGCTGGACTTTCTATGGGGTGCTCTTCTCTTCGGGTCCCCAGGGCCCGCTCACCGGCTGGACGATCCTGATGCAGCTTCCGCCGCTCTTCCTCTCCTCGATCCTCGCGGCCAGGACGTACCTGTCGGTGCGAGGCCTCTCGCTGCACGAGCTTCCACTGGAAGCGCTGGCCCTCGAGCGGCTCTAGCAAGGTGTTCGAGGATCCAGCGCGCTGCGTGTCAGCCGCTCGTAGACCCTGCACGGCAGGTGACGTTGCGTTCGGCCCGGGAAAGCAGCACCATCCCCGTCGGCGATGGAACCGACAGCATGTTCATCCTGGCAATGACGGACCGGCTGGTGGTGTCGTGGTCGAGCGAGACGGCGGGCGCGGTCTTCTGGGTGCCGAAGCCGGTCTACGCGCCCTGAGCCTGGCCGCGGAGGAGCTCGCTAGGCCGTCACGTGCCCCGGCCGCCCGGCGATGGGAACGAGCCGCCAGCGGCCATAGGCGACGAAAGCGGCGAATACCCCCACCAGGAACGGGATCCACGCCGTGGCGGCCATGGGCGTGCGCAAGGTGACGATGGTGGCGCCGATCATGATGAGGGTCAGCCCGGACGCGGCCAGCGGCGTGAGCGACGGCCGGATCCGGGTGAGCGCCGGCACGATCACTCCGATGCCGCCGAGCGTCTCACACACCCCGATGAAGCGGACGAAGCCCAGCGACAACCCGCCCTGGGTGAGCTGCTCCGCCGGCATGTAGAACTTCGAGGTGCCCGCGAAGAGGAAGAGCAGCGCGAGCAGCGCCTGGAGCGTCCACAGGACCCGATTCGTCGCCTTCATGGGATCTCCTTCGTGATGGTCCCGAGGAGATGACGGACGAGCCCGGCTGGATTCGACATCACTTCGATGAAGGCTCCCTGTTCACTCCAGCTCGATGAGCGAGAAGCGGTCGTTGCGCGGCTCGTCGGGCTTCTTCTGGCCCGGTTGCTGCGGCTGGGCGGGCTGCGCTGGCGGCGGCTGTCCCTGGGGACGCTGCTGGGCGGGCGGGGCGGGCGCTGGCGCGGGAGCCCCGCGCGGCGGCGGCGCGGCCTCGGGCTGGTAGAGCGCCCGGTTGTAGATGCTCCCCGCGGCCCCCGGCGCGCCTTCGCGCCGCGGCACCACCTGCACGGAAACGCCCGGGCCCGCGGGCGGCGGACCGATGGGCCTGCGGTACTCCGTAATGGGCAGCACCCCTTGCCCGTCGATGCGCACGGAGATGTTCTCCCCGTCGATGATGAAGCGCTCCAGCACCGGGTCCTTCTTCGCGGCCTTCAGCCGCTTGAGGAGCTGGGCGAAGCTCTCCTCGCCTGCCGTATCCGCCGCCAGGTCCGCGCTCTCGCCGGCGCGGGAGAGCGGCACCACGCCCTCGATCACGTAGGTGGTGAGGAGCTGGGCGCACAGCTCCACCAATTCGTCGCCGCCCATGGCCCGCAGCCTGGCCCGCACCTCGGCGGCCACCTGGGCGGCGGGATCCTGATCGTTGCGCTCGCTCATGTCCCGAACTCCGCCGGCAGCTTGCAGCCCAGGGTGACGGCGCCGGTGAAGTCGGCCCCGGTGAGCGCCGCGTCGCGCAGGTCCACCCCGATGAGCGTGGCCCGGGCGAAGGAGGCTCCCATCAGATTCGCTCCTCGCAGGGTGACGTCCACCAGCCGGGCGCCGGAGAAGTCGGCCTTCTCCATCGAGGCCGCGCCCAGGCGGGCGTCGGCGAAGGCGGTGCGGACCAGCAGCGCCCCGTCGAACTTCGCCCGGTACAGCTTGGTGTCCTCGAAGCGGGTCACCGAGATCTGCGCCCCGGAGAAGACCGCGTTCATCGCCTCGCAGCCGTGGATGCGCAGCCGCCGTCCGGCGATCTGCCCGGCGTCGATCTCGTTCAGGTCGCAGAAGTAGAGGTCCACACGCTCCAGGCGCGAGCCGCGCAGCCGGGCCTTGCGCAGGGCGGTATGCGCAAACGTGGTCTCCCGGATCCGCGTCTGGGCGAGGTTGCCCTCCGCCAGGTCGCTCTTCTCCACCACCGTGCGCAGCCAGTCCGATCCGCCCGCGAATACCGTGGGCATGGCGCAGGACTCGATGCGGTCGCCGTTGAAGCCGCCCTGGTCCTTGAGCCGCTGCAGGGCCATGGGGGCCTGGTGCGCGGTGAAGTCCACGCGAGGACCGTAACGCCGATGCGCTGCGGGCCGCAACCTCCGCGAATTTGCAGGTGTTCGGCGTCACGCCACGGGGGCTACGCGGATTGCCCGGCCCGGAGCGCGCGTGCTAGCCTTTTCGCTCTCATGGCCCCCGTCGAAGCCGACCCGTTCGGCGCGCAAAAAAAGGCTGCCGCCCCGGCGCCGGCCATGGCGCTCTCCAGCCAGCCCAGGGAGGTTGCCGAGGACGTCCAGCGCCAGGCGCAGTTGCGCCGGGTGGACAAGGACATCGAGCACCTCATGCGGGCCCGCTATCCGCTCATCTACATCCTCTCCAGCGAGGAGAAGCGGGTGGAGCGGAGCATCGCCGACGTGCTCCAGACCCGGGAGCGGGAGAAGAACTACAAGACGAAGATCTACACCTGGAGCGTCACCGAGGGCGTGCGCCTGGGGAAAGAGCCGCAGGGAGATTCCAAGGATCCGCTGAAGGCCCTGCGCTTCGTGGTGGAGGCCAAGCACGACGAGCGGGCGGTCTTCATCCTCCGCGACCTGCACGCGTATCTCAAGAACCCCGAGGTGGTGCGCCTGTTGCGCGACATCGGGCGCAAGCTCAAGGAAGAGCTGAAGACGGTCTTCCTCATCTCCCCTTTGCTCGCCATCCCTCCCGAGCTGGACAAGGAGGTGGCAGTGGTGGAGTACCCGCTGCCCGAGCTGGCGGAGATCGACAACATCTTCGACCGGGTGTCCCGCAACACCGGGGCCAAGATCCCTTCCGGCCAGGAGCGGGAGCACGTGGTGGAGGCGGCCCTGGGGCTCACCGCCGACGAGGCGGAAGGGGTGTTCGCCAAATCGCTGGTGCAGACCGGCGGGGCCTTCGACATCGACGTCATCCTCTCCGAGAAGGAGCGCATCGTCCGCAAGAGCGGGGTGCTGGAGTTCTTCCGCACCCACGAGAAGATGGAGAACATCGGCGGGCTGGACGTGCTCAAGGGCTGGCTGCGCAAGCGGCAGAGCGCCTTCAGCGAGGAGGCCCGCCAGTTCGGCCTGCCCAGGCCCAAGGGAATTCTCATGATCGGCATCCCCGGCGGCGGCAAGTCGCTGACCGCCAAGGCGGTGGGGGCGGCCTGGCGGCTGCCGCTCTTGCGCCTGGACGTGGGGAAGATCTTCGCCGGCATCGTGGGGAGCTCGGAGGAGAACATGCGCCGGGCCATCCAGATGGCCGAGGCGGTGGCCCCCTCCATCCTCTGGGTGGACGAGCTGGAGAAGGGCTTCTCCGGCACCGGATCGTCCAACAGCTCCGACGCGGGCACCGCGGCGCGCGTCTTCGGCAGCTTCATCACCTGGCTGCAGGAAAAGACCAGCCCGGTGTTCGTCATCGCCACCGCCAACAACGTGGACGAGCTGCCCCCGGAGATGATGCGCAAGGGGCGCTTCGACGAGATCTTCTTCGTCGACCTCCCCAGCCTCCCCGAGCGGGAGGAGATCGCCTCCATCCACATCAACCGGCGGGGGCGCGATGCCTCGCAGTTCGACCTGCGGCAGATCGCCGAGAAGAGCGAGGGGATGACGGGGGCGGAGATCGAGCAGGCGGTGGTCTCGGCGCTCTTCGACGAGTACGACCGGGCGGGCAAGGAGGGGAAGCTCTCCACCGAGGGCGTCCTGCACTCGCTGGCGGAGACGGTGCCGCTCTCCCGCACCATGAAGGAGAAGATCGCGGCCCTGCGCACCTGGTGCAAGACGCGCGCGAGGCCCGCCTCCTCCGCCTGGCAGGGCGACGGCGGCGCCGATGCGGGGCGGAAGATCGAGATCGACGTGGGAGGCAAGGGCGCGTGAGCCACTTCACGCAGGTGGAGACGAAGATCAACGATCTCGTCGCCCTCAAGGCCGCCCTCGCCGAGCTGGGGATGGAATTCGAGGAGGCGACGGAGAATTCCCTGGTCAAGGTGCGCGGCTGGAAGGGATCGACGCTCACCGCCGAGGCGAAGATCAAGGCGAGCAAGAGCTACGACATCGGGCTCCAGCTCACCGAGGAGGGCACCTACAAGCTGGTGGCCGACTGGTGGGGCATCGAAGAGGAGACCAACGAGACCGCCGAGGTGGTCCAGCAGAAGGTCATCCGC
>DATKAG010000383.1:0-3757 GCA_035498355.1 Myxococcales bacterium
CCTCCGCGCCAGCGGCATCTTCGCCCACGTCCCGCCCAAGGACGGCGAGGGACCCTTCGAGGGCTGACGATGGCGCGCATCCACGTCCTGTTGAAGAAGGAGGAGCTGGACGCGCAGCGCCTGCCCGGCAAGGTGGTGATCGTCCTCGACGTGCTCTTCGCCACTTCCAGCATCGTGGCCGCGCTGGCCCACGGGGCGAAGGAGGTGCTGCCGGCGCTGAACGGCGAGGCGGCGCTGGCGGCGGCGGCGGGACGGGCGGCGGGAACCTTCGTGCTCTCCGGGGAGCTGAACGCGGTCACCCTGGAGGGCTTCAGCCACCCCACGCCCATGTCGCTCCTGGAGGAGAACCTGGCCGGCAAGACGCTGATCTACTCCACCACCAACGGAACGGTGGCGGTGGGAAAGGCGCGCGAGGCCGGCCACGTCTACGCGGCGGCGCTGCTCAACGGCGAGGCGATGGTGGAGCGGATCGAGCGGGCGCACGGGGAGGGGACGGTGCTGATCGTCTGCTCCGGCTCCGCCGACAACTTCAACCTGGAGGACTTCTACGGCGCCGGCTACCTGGTGTCGCTCTTCGCCCGCCGCCCCGGCGCCCACGAATTCACCGACGCCGCCATGGCGGCGCGGCTGCTGCACGATCACTGCCAGGCCATGGAGTGCCTGTCGGCGAGCCGGGTGGGGCGGATGATGCTCGCGCGCGGCCTGGATCACGAGGTGGAGTTCGCGGCGCAGAAGAGCCGCTTCGGGGTGGTGGCCCGGCTGGAGGACGGCGCCTTGCGCGCGCTGGCCGGGCCAGGATGACGTCCGCGGGAGCGGAGAAAAGAGGCTGCACATGAGCGTCAAGGAGCTGTTCGATCTCACGGGCAAGACGGCGCTGATCACCGGCGGCTCCCGGGGGCTGGGGCTGCAGATCGCGGAGGCCTACGGGGAGCTGGGGGCAAAGGTGGCGATCACCGCGCGCAAGCAGGGAGAGCTGGACGAGGCGGCCGCGCGATTGGGCAAGCTGGGGGTGGAGACGCTGACCGTCGCGGGCGACCTGTCGAAGTTCGAGACCATCCCGTCGATGGTGGAGAAGGTGGTGGCTCGCTACGGCGGCATCGACATCCTGGTGAACAACGCCGGCACCACCTGGGGCGCGCCCGCGGAGGAGCATCCGCCGGAGGCCTGGCACAAGGTGATGAACCTGAACGTGAACGCGCTGTTCTTCCTCACCCAGGAGGTGGGCCGCCGCTGCATGATCCCCCGGAAGAAGGGGAAGATCATCAACATGGCTTCGGTGGCCGGGCTGCGCGCACACGGCAGCGGGATGACGACCATCGCCTACAACACCAGCAAGGCGGCGGTGATCCACTTCACCCGCGCCCTGGCGGCGGAGTGGGGGAAGTACGGGATCAACATCAACGCCCTCTGCCCCGGGTTCTTCCCCTCCAAGATGTCGAAGGGGCTCCTGGAGGTCATCGGGCCGGAGGTGATCGCCCATACCCCGCTCGGGCGGCTGGGGGGCGACGAGGACCTGAAGGGCATCGCGGTGTTCTTCGCCACCGAGGCCTCGCGTCACGTGACGGGGCAGTACATCGCGATCGACGGGGGAGCGTCTCTCTAAGCGGGGCGCTTGCTGGCGGCTGCAGCGGGGGCGCCGCCCAGCCGATCCCGCAGCTCGCGCTTGAGCAGCTTGCCGCTGGGGTTCTTGGGCAGGCTCTCCACGAACACCACCCGCTTGGGCACCTTGAAGTGCGCCATGCGCGGCTTGCAGTAGTCGATGAGGGCGGCTTCGTCGAGGACGCTGTCCCGCTTGACCACGATCACCGCCGTGACCGCCTCCACCCAGTAGGGATCGGGGAGCCCGATCACCGCCACCTCGGCCACCGCGGGGTGCTGGTAGATCTTCTCCTCCACCTCCCGGCTGGCCACGTTCTCCCCGCCCGACTTGATCATGTCCTTCTTGCGATCGACCACCGTGATGTAGCCCTCGTCGTCGATGGTGGCCAGGTCGCCGCTGTGGAACCAGCCGCCTTCGAACGCCGCCGCGGTGCGCGGCTCGTCGTTGAAGTAGCCGCGCAACAGCTGGGGCGAGCGGTGGACGATCTCCCCCACCTCGCCCGGGCGCACGTCCTTCATGGCGTTGTCCACCACCCGCGTCTCCACGTTGACCACCGCCCGTCCGGCGGAGCCGGCCTTGCGCACCTGGTCCTCGGGCTTGAGCACGGTGGCCAAAGGAGCGATCTCGGTCTGGCCGTAGAAGTTCCACAGGCGCACCTTGGGCAGGCGGCGGCCGATCTCCTCCAGCACCGCCACCGGCATGATGGAGGCGCCGTAATAGCCCTTGGCCAGGGCGGAGAGGTCCGTCTTGTCGAAGGCCGCGGAGCGCAAGAGCGCGATCCAGACCGAGGGCGGGGCGAAGAAGGAGTTGGCGCGGTGCTTCTGGAGCAGCGCGAGGATGTTGTCGGGCGTGGGCTTGCCGGTGATCACGCTGGTGGCGCCGACGTAGACGGAGGGCCCGAGGAAGACGTCGAGCTGCGCGCAGTGGTAGAGGGGCAGGGCGTGGAGCACCCGGTCTTCGGTGGCGATCTCACCCTCGATCACGCAGCTCACGTACTCCCAGAGCACGGCCTCGTGGGTGAGCATCGCCCCCTTGGGGAGCGACTCGGTGCCGCTGGTGTAGATGATCTGCGCCAGCGACCTGCCTTCCACCGCGCTCTCCTGGGGGCGGACATCGCCGGTCCCGGCCAGCAGCGCGTCGAAGGTCAGCATCCCTTCGGGGGCGGGCGAAGGGTCCTCCCCCGGCAACCAGAGCAGCCGCTCCACCTTGGTGTCGCGCGCGGCGGCCTGCTTGCCCAGCTCCACCATGTCCGGCCCCACGGCCAGCAGCCTCGCGCCGGCGTGGCGGAGGATGAAGGAGGCCTCCTCGGCGTTGAGCATGAAGTTGATGGGCACCAGCACCGCCCCCATCCGGGCCAGCCCGAAGCGCAGGGCGGCGAAGGCGTGGGAGTTGCGGGAGAGGATCGCCACCCGGTCCCCGGCCTGCACCCCGATGCCGGCCAGCCCGGCCGCGACCCGGTCGCAGATCCCGTCGAACTCCGCGAACGTCCAGCTGACCGCCCCGCAGACGATCGCCGTCTTGCGCGGATGGCGCGCGGCGCTGCGGTGGAGCACATCGCCCAGGGTCTGCCGCCAGACGTCTCTCATGGTTTCACCCGGATGCTCTTGATCACCACGTTCTCCGCCGGCGCGTCGGCCAGCGCGACCCCATCGCCGCTCACCCGCGTCCCGGTGCGCACGCCTTCGATCTTCCGCACCACGTCCATGCCGGAGATCACCTTCCCGAAGACCGCGTACCCGAAGCCGCGGGGCGAGTCGTCGCGGTGGTCGAGGAACTGGTTGTCCTTCACGTTGATGAAGAACTGGTCGGTGGCGCTGTCCACCGCGCCGGTGCGCGCCATGGCGATGGTCCCGGTCTTGTTCTTCTGGCCGTTGCCCGCCTCGTTCCTGATGGGCGGCGAGGTGGCGCCGCGCTGCTTCAGGTCCTCGCCGAAGCCCCCGCCCTGGATCATGAATCCCTTGATCACCCGGTGGAAGATGGTGCCGTCGTAGTGCTTCTCCCCAACGTACTTGAGGAAGTTCTCCACCGACACCGGCGCCTTCTTCCGGTCGAGCTGCACCTTGATGTCGCCCTTGCTGGTGGAGATCACCACCACCGGGTCCTTGGCCAGGGCGGGAATGGCAAGAAGAAGAGCGAGAGCGAAGGCGCGCATCAGGG
>DATKAG010000384.1:0-6183 GCA_035498355.1 Myxococcales bacterium
GCCCGCCCAGGTCCAGGCCGCTCCCGACGCGGGAGCGGCTGCAGATGCCGGGACCGCTGTCGCTCCCCCGCCGCCCCCGGTCTACGAGGGCCTGACGCCGCAGCGGCTGCAGCGCATCCAGGCCGCCTTGAAGCGGGAGAAGCTCGACGGCTGGCTCTTCTTCGACTTCCGGCGCTCCGACGAGATCGCCTACCGGGTGCTGGGGCTCGATCCCGGCGGGCCCCGCAGCCGGCGCTGGTATTGCCTCATCCCCGCGCAGGGGCAGCCGCGCAAGCTGGTGCACGCCATCGAGCCGCGCGCCCTGGACGGCGTTCCCGGCGCCTCCGCGTCGTACACCTCCTGGCGCATCCGGGACCGCGAGCTGGGCCTGCTCTTGCGCGGCATCCGCCGGGTGGCGATGGACTACTCCCCGCGCAACGAGATCCCCACCGTCGCCCGGGTGGACGCGGGCACGGTGGAGCTGGTGCGCTCGCTGGGGCCGGAGATCGTCTCCAGCGCGGAGCTGGTGGCGGAAGTGGAGAGCGTGCTGACGCCGGCGGAGCTGGCTTCCCAGGCGCGGGCGGCGGAGCTGCTCGGCGCCGACCTGGAGGCGGTGGCGCAGGAGGCGGCCCGGCGGGTCCGGGAGGGGAAGCCGGCCACCGAGAGGGAGCTGCAGGATTTCGCCCGCGCCCGCCTTCTGGGGGAGGGCTTCGATCCGGAGAGCTGGCCGGGGGTGGCCGCCGACGCGCACAGCGCCGACCCGCACTACTCGCCGCCGCCCGAGGGCGGGGCGGTAGTGGGGCGGGGCAGCCTGCTCTTGCTGGACTTCAGCGCCCGGCTCGGGCCGGCGGGAATCTATGCGGACCTCACCCGGGTCTACTTCCTCGGGGAGCGCGTTCCGGAGGAGATCCGGCGCATCGCCGGGTACGTGTTCCAGGCGCGGGACGCGTCGGTCAAGCTGCTCGAACAGCGGGCGGGATTTGGCAAGCTGCCCACCGGGGCGGAGATGGACAACGCGGCGCGGGAGGTGATCGGCAAGGTGGGGTTGGGGGACAGGTTCCTCCACCGCACGGGGCACAGCATCGATCACCACGGGCACGGGGATGGGGTGAACAACGACGATTTCGAGACGCGGGACGAGAGGCGGCACCTGGCGGACACCTGCTTTTCCATCGAGCCGGGGATCTACCTGGCGGGGAGGTTCGGGATCCGGAGCGAGATCGACGTCTGCCTGCCTGAGGGGAAGGTGGAGATTCGCGGGGCGGGGCAGAAGGAAGTGCCGGCGCTGCTGCAGTAGGGGTCTCGCGTTCACGGCCACGTCGCCGTCGCCGTCCACGATCACGTAACGATCACGTCAACGTTTTCACTGTGAGCGTCGGCGGATCCACTCTGCCAGCAGGCGCACCCCGGCGCCCGTGCCGCCGCGGGAGTTGTAGCCGCGCTCCTTGTCGATGGAGGCGGGGCCGGCGATGTCCAGGTGGGCCCAGGGGACCTTGCCCACGAAGTGCTGGAGGAAGAGGGCCGCGTTGATGGAGCCGCCGTGGCGGCCGCCAGTGTTCTTCAGATCGGCGATGGGGCTCTTGATCAGCTCCTCCATCTCGGGAGGCAGGGGCATGCGCCAGGCGGGCTCGCCCGCGGCGCGGGCGGCCGCCAGGAGCTCGCCGGCGAGCTTGTCGTCGTTGCTGAAGAGGCCGGCCATCCAGGGGCCCAGTGCCACCAGGATGGCGCCGGTCAAGGTGGCCAGGTCGATCACCGCCGCCGGCTTCTCCTCCACCGCCCAGGCCAGCACGTCGGCGAGCACCAGCCGTCCCTCCGCGTCGGTGTTCAGCACCTCCACGCTGGTGCCGTTCTTGCCCACGATCACGTCCCCCGGCTTGTACGCCGAGCCGCTGGGCAGGTTCTCGCAGGCGCCGAAATAGCCGCGCACGGGGAAGGGCGGCTCGAGCGAGGCCATCAGGCGCATGGCGGCGATCACCGCCGCCGCTCCCGCCATGTCCGTCTTCATGTCCTCCATGCCCTGGGCGGTCTTCAGGGAGAGGCCGCCGGAGTCGAAGGTGATGGCCTTTCCCACCAGGGCCACCGGCTTGCCCGCCTTGCCCTTGGGCTCCCAGGAAAGGCGCACGAGCTGCGGCTCCTCCTCGCTGCCGCGCGCCACCCCGAGGAAGAGGTTCATCCCCAGCTTGCGGATCTGCGCGCGGCCCAGCACGTCGCAGCGCAGCCCGCATTCCTCGGCCACCTGGCGCGCGGCGGCCGCCAGGGCGGACGGCGTGGCCTGACCCGGCGATTCGTTGACCAGGTCGCGGGCGAGGCAGACGGCCGCAGCGATCTCCGCGCCCAGGGCGATGGCGCCGCTCGCGGCGGCGCGCGCTTGACCGTCGACCAGCAGCTCCAGGCGGGAGAGCCTGAGCGGCTTCTTCTCCTTCTTGTAGCGATCGAAGGCGTAGGCTCCGAGCGAGGCGCCCTCCGCCAGCGCCTGCAGCGCTTGCCCGCCGGCGCCGGAAGGGACGGCAAGCGCCAGGGACTTCGCCCCGGCCGCCCTGGCCAGCTTCACCGCCCGCGCCGCCGCCGTCCGCAGCTGATCCAGGTTGCGGTCCGCGTCCCTCTCCTTGCCGATGCCAATGGCCGCCACCCGCTGCGCTCCCAGCTTCCCGTGGGTGTGCAGCGAGAGCACCTGGCCCTCCTTGCCGGTGAACTCCTCCTCCCGCGCGCAGCGGGAGAGCAGCCCGTCGAGCGCCTCGTCCACCGGCCCCGGCTTCTCCCCTTCGCGCAACAAGAGGGCGAGCAGGTCGGTCTTGCAGGCGGCCGGTTTGGTGGAATGGGCGGAGATTGAAAAGGGCATTGGAAGCGCCGCTCTTATCCCCTTCGCGGGCCCGTGGGAAGTGCGTTGATTTCCGCTCCTGCCGCGGGTAGGGTCCGCGCCTTCCGCGGAGCGCCCCGTCTTGGAAGAGAAACTGCAGGAGATCGAACAGAGATTCGAGCGGCTCACCGCCGACCTGGGGAACCCCGAGGTGATCGGCGACCGGGCCCGGTTCTCCCAGGTGGCGAAGGAGCGGGCGCAGCTCGAGCCGCTGGTGGAGACGTTCCGGGAGTCGAAGCGGGTGAAGGGCGAGATCGAGGACTGGAAGGCGCACCTGGGCGACCCCGACCCGGAGATGCGGGAGCTGGCCCGCTCCGAGCTGCCCGCGCTGGAAGCGCGGTTTGTGGACCTCGGCGAGCGCCTGAAGATCCTCCTCCTCCCCAAGGACCCCAACGACGAGCGCAGCGTCATCCTCGAGGTGCGCGCCGGGGCGGGAGGCGACGAGGCGGGCCTCTTCGCCGCCGAGCTCCTGCGCATGTACCTGCGCTACGCGGAGCGCAAGGGCTGGAAGCACAGCCTGATGGACTCGAGCGACAACGCGGCGGGGGGAATCAAGGACGCCAGCGTGACCATCGAGGGCGAAGGGGTGTTCAGCTACCTCAAGTACGAGTCCGGCGTGCACCGGGTGCAGCGGGTGCCGGCCACCGAGGCCCAGGGGCGCATCCACACCAGCACCGCCACCGTCTCGGTGATGCCGGAGGCGGAGGAGGTGGACGTGCAGATCAACCCGGCGGACATCCAGATGGACGTGATGCGCTCCACCGGCTCGGGCGGGCAGAGCGTGAACACCACCGACTCCGCGGTGCGGCTCACCCACAAGCCCAGCGGGCTGGTGGTGAAGTGCCAGCAGGAGAAGTCGCAGATCAAGAACCGGGCCATGGCCCTGAAGATGCTGCGCGCCCGCCTCTACGAGATGGAGCAGGAGAAGCAGCGCAGCGCCCGGGACGCGCAGCGCAAGTCCCAGGTGGGCACCGGCGACCGGAGCGAGAAGATCCGCACCTACAATTTCCCCCAGGACCGGCTCACCGACCACCGCATCGGGCTCACCCGCCACAACCTTCCCGCGGTGATGGACGGCGACATCGAGGACGTGATCGTCGCCTGCCGCACCTTCTTCCAGGCGGAAGCGCTGCGCCAGCAGCAGGCGCTGGGATGACGGTCCCTTCGCGGAAGGCCTGATGGCCGCGGCCTGGACGGTGCGTTCGCTGTTGCAGTGGGCGCGGGAGTGGCTGGCGAAGAAGGGGGTGGAGAACCCCCGGCTGGACGCCGAGCTCCTGTTGGCCCACGCGCTCGGCTGCGACCGGATCCGCCTCTACATCGACCTGGACAAGCCGCTGGGCGCCGAGGAACTGGCGCGCTTCAAGCCCCTCATCCAGCGCCGCGGGGCGCGCGAGCCGGTGGCGTACATCCTGGGGAGCAAGGAGTTCTACGGACGCCCTTTCGAGGTGGGGGCCGGCGTCTTCATCCCCCGGCCCGAGACGGAGCTATTGGTGCGCATGGCGCTCGAGCACCTGCCGGCAGAACGCGAGGCCCGCGTCCTGGATCTCTGCGCCGGCTCCGGGGCGGTGGGGATCTCCATCGCCGCCGAGCGGCCCCTCTCGCGCGCCGACCTGGTGGAGTTGTCGCCCGCGGCGGTGGCGGTGGCGGAGCGCAACGCGCAGAGGCATGCGCCGGGGCGGGTGCGCGTCTTTTCGGGGGATCTGTTTGCGGCCTTGCCGGAGCGCGTCCGTTACGATGTGATCGTCGCCAATCCCCCCTACGTCCCCACACCTCATGCGGAGAAAATGGCCAGCGACGTGGTCGATCACGAGCCGCACCTGGCGCTGTTCGCGGGCGCGGACGGGCTGGAGGTGATCCGCCGCATCGCCCAGGGGTTGGGAGGGTGGCTCACCGCGGGCGGTCTCTTCGCCACCGAGATCGACCCGTCTCAGGGAGCGGCGGTGGGGGCGCTCTTGCGGGAGGCGGGGCTGCGGGAGGTGCGGGTGGAGCGCGACCTGGCCGGCCTTCTGCGGCACGCGCTGGGGAGAGGGAGCTGAATGGACGCGATCGAGATCACGGGGGGCAGGCCGCTGCACGGCGAGGTCCAGGTCTCCGGGTCGAAGAACGCCACCCTGCCGCAGATCGCGGCGGCATTGCTGGCGCCCGGGAAGTCGACCTTCCGCGGCGTTCCCGACCTGGCCGACATCCGCACCCTGGGCAGGCTGCTCTCCAGCATGGGGGCCCAGGTGGAGCGCGAGGGGACCACGCTCACGGTGGACGCCTCGCGGGTGGACAAGCCGGAGGCGCCCTACGAGCTGGTGAAGACCATGCGCGCCAGCGTGCTGGTGCTGGGGCCGCTTCTGGCCCGGCTGGGCCGGGCCCGGGTCTCCATGCCCGGGGGCTGCGCCATCGGCGCGAGGCCCATCGATCAGCACCTCAAGGGGCTGCAGCTTCTGGGGGCGAAGATCGAGCTGGCGCACGGGTACGTGGAGGCGACCGCGGCGCGCCTGCGGGGAGGGACGGTCCTCTTCGACCTGCCGACCGTCACCGGCACCGAGAATCTCATGATGGCGGCGGCGCTCGCCGAAGGCGAGACCCTCCTGGAGAACTGCGCCCGCGAGCCGGAGGTGGTGGCGCTGGCCGAGGCGCTGAACGCGATGGGGGCGAAAATCCGCGGCGCGGGCACCAGCGTGATCACGGTGGAGGGCGTGGCGGCGCTGCACCCCATGGACATCCAGGTCATCCCCGACCGGATCGAGGCGGGGACCCTGCTGGCGGCGGCGCTGATCACGGGAGGCGACGTGCTGGTGCGCGGGGCTCGCGCCCAGGACCTGGACGCCGCCCTGGCGAAGATGCGCGAGGCGGGGGCGAAGATCACCCCCGTGCCGGGAGGGCTGCGCATGGTGGGCCCGTCCCGGCCCTCGGCGGTGGACTTCATCACCGCGCCCTTCCCCGGGTTTCCCACCGACCTGCAGGCGCAGCTCATGGCCTGCCTGACGGTGGCCCAGGGCGCCTCCCGGGTGGTGGAGACGGTGTTCGAGAACCGCTTCATGCACGTGCAGGAGCTTTCGCGCATGGGGGCGGACATCGCCATCGACGGGCACACGGCGGTGGTGCGCGGCGTTTCGCGCCTCTCCGGGGCGCCGGTGATGGCCACCGACCTGCGGGCCAGCGCTTCGCTGGTGCTGGCCGGCCTGAGGGCCGAGGGAAAGACCACCGTCCACCGCGTCTACCACCTGGACCGGGGCTACGAGTCGCTGGAGAGGAAGCTCTCCGCCCTCGGCGCCGGCATCCAGCGGATCAAGGGGGCGCCGGCATGAGGTCCCGTTTCACGATCCCCTTCACACTCCCGTTGCCGAAGGGAAAGA
>DATKAG010000385.1:0-18074 GCA_035498355.1 Myxococcales bacterium
CGGGATTCGTCCGGGCGGCGCTGGAGCAGCGGGCGCGCAAGAGCGCTTCCGTTCCGCCTCCGGCGCAGGCCGCTTCCGCGCCGGAGATCGTGCTCCCGCCCGGGGCGCCGGTGGCCAAGGCATGAACTTCGGCGGCGGCCAGCTCCTGCTCATCGCGGGCCCCTGCGTGATCGAGAGCGAGGAGTCCGCCCTCCGTCACGCCCGCAAGGTGGCGGAGATCTCCCGCAAGCACGGGGTGCCCGCCCTCTTCAAGTCCAGCTTCGACAAGGCCAACCGCACCAGCGCCTCCTCCTTCCGCGGCCCGGGGCTGAAGGAGGGCCTGCGGGTGCTGGCCCGCGCCAGGGAGGAGAGCGGGCTGCCCATCCTCACCGACGTGCACGAGCCCGCCCAATGCGCCCCTGCCGCCGAGGTGGCGGAGGTGCTGCAGATCCCCGCCTTCCTCTGCCGGCAGACGGATCTGCTGGTCGCCGCCGCCCGGACGGGGCGGGCGGTCAACGTCAAGAAGGGGCAGTTCGTCGCCCCCGAGGACATGAAGAACGCGGTGGAGAAGCTGCGCGGCGCCGGGTGCACGCAGGTGCTGCTCACCGAGCGCGGCACCTCGTTCGGCTACCACGACCTGGTGGTCGATTTGCGGGGCCTGGTCGCGATGCGCAAGCTCGCCCCGGTCTGCTTCGACGCCACCCACTCGGTGCAGCGGCCCGGATCCCAGGGAAGCTCGACCGGCGGAGACCGGACGCTGGCTCCCGCCCTGGCGCGGGCGGCGGCGGCGGTGGGCATCGACGCCCTCTTCTGCGAGGTGCACGAGGATCCGGACCGGGCCCTGAGCGACGGCCCCAACTCGCTCACCTTCCCCATGTGGGACGCGCTGGTGGGCGACGTCCTGCGCATCCGGGACGCGCTCAGCCGCGGGTAGCGAGCCAGAGGCCGAGGGCGATCACCAGCAGCGCCAGCCCGTCGAGAGGCGCGAGCGGCTCGCCCAGGAGCGCCGCGCCGAGGAGCAGCCCGAACACCGGGGTGAGGAAGAAGTACGCGCTCACCCGGCTGGCCTCGCCGTGCTTGAGGATCCAGAACCAGAGCATGGAGGCGCCGATGCTCAGGACCAGCACCAGGTAGGCGAGGCTCGCCAGAAGCGGCGGAGTCCAGACCACCCGCGGCGGTCCCTCGAAGATCAGGGCGACCGGCACCAGCACCAGCCCCGCGAGGAAAAGCTGGGCCGCGTTCAGCATCACCGGATGGGGCCGCAGGTGCCAGCGCTTGTAGAGGATGTTGGCGAAGACGAAGGAGAGGACGCCCAGCGCCGAGATCAGCACGTCCTCGACGCGGGCCTCCTGCGAGTGCGCCCTCGTGTGCATCGCCAGCACCACCCCGGAGAAGCCGAGCAAGAGCCCGATCCCCTTGCGCGGGGTGAGCGGCTCGCCCAGCAGCCAGGGCGCGAGCAGGGCGAGGATCAAGGGATTGGTGCTGGCCACGATGGAGCCCATTCCCGCGGAGAGATGGCGCAGCGCCTCGTAGCTGAGCCCCAGGTAGAGGGCGTTGGAGCCGGTGCCGAGCAAGAGCAGGCGCACCCAGGTGCCGCGGCCGCGCGGCAAGGGCAGGCGGGCCAGGCGCGCGCCGAGGAAGAGCGCGCCTCCGGCGAAGAGGAAGCGCATCCAGAGGATGGTGAGCGGCGGCGCGGAGCGGGCGAGGATGCGGCTGGGCACGAAGGCCGAGGCCCAGAGGAAGACGTAGGTGACCGCGGCGGCCACGCCCAGGACGCCCGATGCGTGCAGCCGCGTCCCTGGGGCGTTCACTCCCCAAGGATGCCATTGTCCGCCGCGCGGTGCGCGCGCCGCGTGATAGAAGCGCGCCGTGCCGAAGAAGCCGCCGCGCGCGCTGCTCGAGGCCATCCGCCTGGTGGTCCTGGACGTGGACGGCACCCTCACCGACGGCCGCCTCTACTACGGCAAGGATGGCGAGGCGCTCAAGGCCTTCGACGTGCGCGACGGCCACGGGCTGCGCCTGCTCAGGCTCTACGGGGGCGTGACCCTGGCGGTGCTCACCGGCCGGAGGGCAGATCTGGTGCAGCAGCGCTGCCGCGAGCTCTCCATCGAGCACGTGGTGGGGTCCAGCCGGGCCAAGGGTCTGGCCATCGAGGAGCTCGCCGCGGAGACGGGCATTCCCCTCGCCGAGGCGGCCTTCATGGGCGACGACGTCAACGACCTGCCGGCGCTGCGCAAGGTAGCCTTCTCCTGCGCCCCGCGGGACGCGGCCCCGGAAGTGCTCAAGGAGGTCCGCTGGGTCTCCAGCCGCCCGGCGGGCCGGGGCGCGGTGCGCGAGCTGTGCGAATTGCTCCTCGCCGCAAAGGTGGGCTGGCCGCCGCCCGAGGAGCCCAAGCCGGTGCCGCAGGGCTGATGGAGGCGCCTCGGAAGAGCCCAGGCGTTTGGAAGCGGCTCCGCCGGGAGCTGCGCGTGCGGGCCCTGATCCTCGCCCTCCCCCTGCTGCGCGTGCTTCCGCTGGCTGCGGGGGCTGCGCTGGGGTGGCTGGCCTGGTACCTGGCGCCGCGCCAGCGCCGGCTGGCCCGCGAGCATCTGGCGATCGCCTTTCCCGAGCGGACCGCGAGCGAGCGCGATCGCATCGGTCGCGGCAGCTTCGCGAACCTCGGTCGCGGCGTCCTGGAGCTCGCGCGGGTCGAGCGGCTGGACATCCAGCGGACGGTGGAGCTGGGCGCGCAGGAGGAGCAGGTCCTCCGCTCCGCCCACGCGGAAGGAAAGGGGGTGGTGATCGCCACCGCGCACATCGGCGTCTGGGAGCTGTTCGCCCGCAGGATGGGCGCGACCGGCATTCCTTGCGGGACGGCGGCGAAGAAATCCCAGGACCCGCGCATCACGGCGCTGCTGCAGCGCAGCCGGGAAGGGGCGGGGGTGAAGACCTTCTGGCGCGGCAGCCCGATGTCGGCGCGGGAGATCCTCCGCTTCCTGAAGAAGGAAGGAGGCATCGTCGGCGTCCTCATCGACCAGGACACGCGGGTGGCCGGGCACTTCGTGCCCTTCTTCGGGCGCCCCGCATTCACGCCCCGTGCCGCCGGCGATCTTGCCGCGCACGTGGGAGCGCCGCTGCTCTTCGCCTGCTCCCACCGGGTGGCGCGCGGCGTGCATCGAATGGTGGTCCGCCGCCTCGAGGTCGAGCGCACCGGCGACCGGGATCGGGATTCGCTGGCGCTGACCGAGGCGGCCACCGCAGCCATCGAGGAGGAGATCCGGAAAAGGCCCGACCAGTGGGTCTGGATGCATCCCCGCTGGCGCACACAGCCGTTTGAAATTGCAGGGAAAATGTAGTTCGGTGCCGAACAGAAAAAACGCCTGAACGCCTCGACACCGGCCGGGCGCGGTGATAGCCTTCCCTGCAAATGGGAAGCCAGATTGCCAGCGCCTTTTCGGGAGTGATCGCGCTGGCGTTGGCGGCGGGCTGCGGGAAACCGGAAAGCCCAACCATATCCCCCATTTCCCTACCCGAGGATGCGCCCGACCTTTCTTTGAAAGGGGTGGCGTTCGCTCGCCTGGCGGAGGGGCGGGTAGTGGCGCGAGGCACCGCGGACCGCTTGGACTACCGCCGCTCCGGCGGCCGGCTTGAGGCGACCTACGGAGCGGCCACGCTGTACCCGCAGCCTGGCACGAACCTGGCTTCGTTCGGCGCCACCCGGGTGGTTGCTGCCCGCGTGGAGGGCGAGGTTCCGGCCAGGCGGGGGACCGCTTCCTCCGGAGTCCGCCTGGACGCCCTCCGCGGAGACACTGCGCGCACCGAGCAGGTCCACCTGGACGGCGACGTCCTGCGCACCGACAAGCGCGTGGCCGCCCGCGGGCCGGGATACCAGGTGGACGGCAACGGGCTCTTCGCCCGCACCGACGGCAGCGTGATCCAGTTCACCGGCGGAGTGGTGGGCAAGCTCCAGGCGGGAACGCGCTGATGGTTCCCCTGCTCCTCGCCGCCGCCGCCGCCGCCGCAATGCCCGAAGGGCCCCTCGACTTCAAGGCCAAGGACATGCGCATCGAGCCGCAGCAGCGGCGGGTGCTGCTGGACGGCGACGTGCAGCTTGCCCGCGGCGACCTGCGCGTGTTCGGCCAGCACGCGGTGGCCGAGTACGGCGACGACCCCCAGGCGCAGGCGGCGACGAAGAAGCCCCCGAAGCGCAAGCGGACCCGGCAGGAAGCGACGCTCGCCGGCCAGAGCGTGCAGAGGTTCACGGTGGAGGGCAACGTCCACGTCCAGCGCGGCACCCGCACCGCCGACGGCGACCGCGGGGTGGTGGACATGCCCGCGCAGACCATGGTGCTCACCGGCACCCCGGCGGTGCCCCCGGTGGTCCGCGACGGGTCCGAAACCCTCTCCGGCGAGCGCATCCTCATCCGCCTCGACAGCGAGGACCTGGACGTGGTGCGGCCCAAGGTGGTGCTGAAGCGCTCCATGGCCGAGGAGGGGCACGCGAAGCCCGCGGTCCCCGTGCGGGTGGAGGCCGATCGGCTGGTGCTCCTGCACGCGCGCAAGCTCGCCCGCTTCACCGAGGACGTGGTGATCCACCGCGGCGACGCGGTGGTGCGCAGCCCGCGCATGGACGCGCGCTACGACGCCGAAGGGCAGCTCACCTTGCTGGAGCTGCGCGGCGGGGTCGACGTGCGCCAGGGCGAGCGCAGGGCCACGGGCCAGACGGCGGACTACGACGCCAAGGCGCGCACCCTGGTGCTGCAGGGGGATCCCAAGCTCTACGACCAGGGCGACGTGCTCACCGGCGACCGGATCGACCTGGCGCTGGACTCCAAGGAGGTGCGCGTCGAGAAGGCCAAGGGCCGGCTGCGCCCCGAGGCGCACAAGGGCGAGGGGAGCGGGCAATGAGCCTCGCGCTCGACGCCAGGGGCCTGTGCAAGAGCTTCCGCGGCCGGCGGGTGGTGGACGGCGTCTCCTTCTCGGTCTCGCCCGGCGAGGTGGTGGGTCTGCTCGGCCCCAACGGGGCGGGCAAGACCACCAGCTTCCACTGCGTGGTGGGGCTGCTGGCGCCCGACGCCGGCGAAGTGAGGCTGGGCGAGCAGGATCTCTCCGGGCTGCCTTTGCACGCGCGGGCGCGGATGGGGATCGGCTACCTCCCCCAGGAGGCATCGATCTTCCGCAAGCTCACCGTGCGGCAGAACTTCCTCCTCGTGCTGGAGGCCTCCGGGCTCTTGGCGGCGCAGCAGGAGGCGAAGGTCGACGAGCTGCTCACCGAGTTCGACCTCCTGCGCGTGGCCAACGCCCGGGGCGAGACGCTCTCGGGCGGCGAGCGGCGGCGGGCGGAGATCGCCCGGTCGCTCCTGGCCGATCCGCGCTTCATGCTCTTCGACGAGCCCTTCGCGGGCATCGATCCCATCGCCGTCCACGACTTGCAGGGTCTGATCCAGAGGCTGCGCGGCAAGGGGCTGGGGATCCTCATCACCGACCATGCCGTGCGCGAGACGCTGGGGATCTGCGACCGCGCGGTCCTCCTGGTGGAGGGGAAGGTGCTGGAATCCGGGACCCCCGCGGAGATCGCGGCTTCGGGGCGGGCCCGGGCCTTGTACCTCGGCGAGCGGTTCAAGCTAGAGTGAAGGGGGTGACGGGATGGCGTTGGAGCTCAAGCAAAGCCTGAGGTTGTCGCAGCAGCTGGTGATGACTCCCCAGCTGCAGCAGGCGATCAAGCTCCTGCAGCTCTCGCGCCTCGAGCTGGTCGACCTGATCCGCACGGAGATGGAGCAGAACCCCCTGCTGGAGGAGCCGCAGGAGGGGGCGGAGGCCGAGCTGAACGAGGCTCCGCCGGAGCTGGTCTCCACCCTCAACCAGAGCATCGAGGCGAGCGAGATCGTCCCCGAGACGCAGACGCCCGCCCAGCCCGATCTGAAGAAGGCGGCCGAAGGGGACGTCAAGCGGGACGAGATCGACTGGGAGCAGTACCTCGACAACTACCAGACCCAGCACACCGCACCCTCGGGCGGCGGGTTCAGCTCCGAGGACCTGCCCTCGATCGAGAGCACCCTCACCCGCTCGCAGAACCTCACCGAGCGGCTGATGGAGCAGCTGCGCATGGCCGGGCTCTCCTCCGAGGAGGAGCTCATCGGCGGGCTGATCATCGGCAACCTGAACCGCGACGGCTACCTGGTGGTCGATCCCGACCTGCAGCCCCTCATGCCCGCCTTCGAGCCGGAGCCGCCGGATCCGGACAAGCCGGTGGAAGTGCCGGCGGTGGCGCCCGAGGCGCTGGAGGCCCTGCGGCGGGAGCAGGAGGCGCGCAAGCCGAAGAGCGAGTGCGACCCGCTCATCCCCCTGGCCCTGGAGGCGGGGGTGCACGCGGCCACGGCGGAGAAGGTGCTGAAGATCATCCAGCGCTTCGACCCGGTGGGCTGCGCCGCCCGCGACCTGCGCGAGTGCCTGCTGGTACAGGCCAAGGTCTTCATCAGCGAGGGGGAGGGGAAGGACGATCCCGACGCCGAGCTTCTCCCGGCCATCATCCGCAAGCACCTCAAGGCGGTGGAGTCGAAGAAGTACCAGGCCATCGCCCGCGACCTGCAAGTCTCGCTGGAGGAGGTGGTGGCGGCGGTGAAGCTGCTCTCCCGCCTCGACCCCAAGCCGGGGCGCAACTACTCGGGGGAGGAGCCGCAGTACATCACCCCCGACGTCTACATCCACAAGATCGGCGAGGAGTACGTCACCGTCCTCAACGACGATGGGCTCTCCAAGCTGCGCATCTCCCAGCACTACCGGAACGCGCTGAAGAACGGGGCCAGCGCGCAGAGCAAGGAGTACATCCAGGAGAAGCTGCGCTCGGCGGTGTGGCTGATCCGCTCCATCCACCAGCGGCAGCGGACCATCGTCAAGGTGACCGACTCGATCATCAAGTTCCAGCGGGAGTTCCTGGACAAGGGGATCGCCTTCCTCAAGCCCCTCATCCTCCGGGATGTGGCCGAGGACATCGGGATGCACGAGAGCACCGTCTCCCGCGTCACCACCAACAAGTACGTGCACACCCCGCAGGGCATCTACGAGCTGAAGTTCTTCTTCAACTCCAGCATCGCCCGGGCCAACGGGGGCGACGACATCGCCAGCGAGGCGGTGAAGAACCAGATCAAGCAGATCGTCTCCGGGGAGCCGGGGGACAAGCCGTACAGCGACCAGAAGATCGTGGAGATCCTCCGCTCCCAGAACGTGGACATCGCGCGGCGTACCGTCGCGAAATACAGGGAGGTGCTGGGAATCCTGCCGTCGAGCAAGCGCAAGCGGTTTTTCTGAACCTTCAATCCAGCCCGTACTTGGGGGTCAGTCCATGCAGGTCAACATCACCTTCAGGAACATGTTCGCCACCGACGCGCTGCGGAACCACGTGCAGGACAAGCTGGGCAAGGTGGTCGACAAGTACCTGGACAAGGTGACGGAAAGCCACGTCACCCTCTCCCTGGAGCGCTACCTGCACCACGCCGACATCAACCTGCACGCCGGGCATTTCCACGTCCGCGGCAAGGAGAAGTCGGAGGACATGTACGCCTCGATCGACATGGCCATCGACAAGATCGAGCGGCAGCTGAAGAAGCACAAGGAGCGGCTGAAGAGCCACCGCCCCGCCCACATCCACGAGGCCGGGCCGGTGCGGGTGCGCTACGAGGTCTTCTCCGCCAAGGAGGAGCCCGACGGGCTGCAGCCCGAGGTGATCCGCCGGGACGAGTTCCTGGCCAAGCCCATGAGCGTGGAGGAAGCGCTGATGCAGATGGACCTCTTGAACAACGACTTCCTCGTCTTCACCCGGCCGGGAAGCTCGGAGGTGAACGTGGTCTACCGGCGCAAGGACGGCAACTACGGGCTGATCGCTCCGGGCGGGGAGTCGGTCGTAAGGCAGCATCCGGCCGCGAAGTGAAGTAAGCTCCATCGCGATGCGCATCGCGGAGTTCCTGCGCGAAGATCTGGTCTTCCCGGACCTCGAGGCCGCCGACAAGGCGGGAGTGCTGGCGGAGCTCTGCGCCGGCCTCGCCAAGGCGTATCCCGCGCTCTCCGCGCAGAAGCTCACCGAGACGCTGCTGGAGCGGGAGAAGCTGGGCTCCACCGGCATCGGCGACGGGGTGGCGATTCCCCACGGCAAGCTCTCCGGCCTGCCCGGCCTTCTGGCCGCCTTCGGCCGCAAGCGCACCGGGGTGGACTTCGCGGCCATCGACGGGAACCCGACCTACCTGTTCTTCGTGCTCTTCGCGCCGGACAATTCGGCGGGCCTGCACCTCAAGGCGCTGGCCCGCATCTCGCGGCTGTTCAAGCAGCCGCAGCTGCGGCGGGCCATCCTGGCGGCGAACGGGCCGGATGGGATCTTCAGGCTGATCTCCGAGGAAGACGCGAAGTACTAGCCATCGACTCTGCGTCAGTGCGCAGGAACGGGGCTCAGTACCCGACCTGGCTCCAGAACGTGCAGTGGTGCTCGTCCGACATCGTCGCGAACGGCACCAGGACGTCCTCGGTGGGCTGGAAACGGATGACGTTCGTCGAGCGCGATGTCAGCGCCTTCCAGGGGAGCGCGCCTTCGGGGTGGCCGGTGCGGGCGAACGTGCCCCAGTAGCGGAGCATCCGTGCCCCCATCTCCCGCTCACCGTCCGTCCTCGTTGCGGCCAGCTGCGCGTAGAGGAAGTTGATCTCCGACGCGTGCTCCGAGCCCACGACGAATCCGGCGGGCACCGCGCTCAGGGCGCCTCCGGTCGGATCGTTCATCTCGTAGGCAAACGTCCGCGTCACCCTGGAGAGGACCGTCCCCTGCTCCATGAGCATCGGACAGACCCCGATCCCGCTGGGAATCCCGCTGTCGCTCGCCGCAGCGCCCGCCGCGTAGACGGGATCCGCGAATGCGGCCGCGGGATATTGCGCAGCGACGAGGGGAGCGAGCACGCCGAAGGCGTTGGCCAGGTACGTCTGGTACCCGTCCAGCGTGGCGGGGAATCCGGTGGTCGCGATCGGGCTGCTTCGCAGCTCGTCGTGCTGCGCCCCGACGATCACCGGGATCTCATCGAGCTCTCCGGACGCGAAAGCCTGGAGGGGATGCTGGGGAAGCAGGTGTCCGCCGACGTTCGCGGTGATCTGTCCTACGCCCGTCGACGCCGCAAGAAGGTTCGCCGTCGAAGCCGCCCGCAGGCAGGAGGTGAAGCTGGCCGGATCGGCGCATCCCGCCTTGGCGGCGATCTGCGCTCCCTGCAGCAGGGCCGCGCGGTGGCTGATGATGAAGGCCGACGTGGTGGTGCACTCGCCGCTCTCGATCGCGGCGCGGTGGAAGAGCCGCTCGTGGATGGGCGCGGTCATCAGGGTGCAGACGGCGATGCCGCCGGCAGAAGTTCCCGCGATGGTCACGTTGTGCTCGTCGCCACCGAAAGCCCCGATGTTGTCTCGCACCCACCGCAGCGCGGCGAGCATGTCGAGGAAGCCGTAGTTGCCGGACGAGGACCCGCTGCGCGTCTCCGCATCGAGACCGTCGAGCGCCAGCCATCCCAGCGCGCCCAGCCGGTAGTTCAGCGTGACGACGACCATGTCCTGGGTGGAAGCGAGGGGTGTCCCGTCGATGGTACTGCCGGTCCCGGCGCCGAATCCGCCCCCGTGGATGTACACCAGGACCGGCATCCGCTTCCGCTCCGTGCTGCCTGCGGGCCGGTAGACGTTGAGGTACAGGCAGTCCTCGCTCGGCAGCGGCAGGCCCGCGGTCACGCGGCTCTGGATGCACGGAGCCGGAAACGCCGTCGCCGATCGCACGCCGGAGAGTGCGGCCGGCGGCAGCGGCGCGCGCCAGCGCAGCTCGCCCAACGGAGGCGTGGCGTAGGGCAGCCCGCGGAATTGATCGACGTTCCCCACTGTCAGGCCCTGCACCCAGCCTTGGCGCGTGCGGACGAGCGGCCCAGTCTGCGCGTGGGCGGCGGAGGCGAGGACGGCCGTAAGCACCACGGCCAGCGTTCCAGAAAGGAATCTCGACATGACCCTCTCCCTCGTTTGCGGGGTCCGCCGTGGATCGCCCGCGACGGAGTGGTCCCGCGCCCACGCCTAAGCCTGCTGACCGGATTCGAAGTCAATGCGCGGCGCATCGGGTCCTTGCGAGCCGTCGACGCTCGAGATGAGATGCATCAATCACCGGCAACATCGAGGGGATGACAGAGGAACGCATCCGCAACGCCGACGTCACACTCGGCCAACCCGTCCAGAAGAAGAGAGACGCACGTTCGCCGCCAAAGCCACCCGCCGAACGCTCCTGCTGCGGCGGTCGGTCGCTGGCGGGCGAGGGCACGGGTAATTAGTTTGTCCTCAAACAAACAGAAAGGAGGAATGGTTCCGTGGCAGCCCGTACCTTGAACATCCTGGTCGGGGTCTGGCTCTTCATTTCCACGTTCTGCTGGGCGCATTCCCAGGCCCAGATGACCAACACCTGGATCCTGGGTGTGCTCTGCGTCGTCTTCGCCCTGGTGGCCATGCGGACGGAGTGGATGCGCTACCTGAACACCGCGCTGGCCACCTGGCTGTTCATCTCCGCCTTCGTGCTTCCCAGCACCTCGCGGGGGACGGTGTGGAACAACGCGCTGGTGGCGGTCGCCATCTTCGTGATCTCGCTGGCGCCTTCCGATCGTCTGCTGATCCCGCAGAAGACCGCGCACCACACCGCTTAAGCGGCTGGCTCGGCTTGCGGGCGCGGGCGTAGCCAGCCCCAACCGGCGAGGGCGAGCGCCGCCAGGGTGGCTCCGCAGGCGAGGAAGAGCTGGCGGATTCCCAGATGGGTGGCCAGCACGCCGGAGAGCAAGAGCCCCAGCACCTGGGCCAGGGAGATCAGCGACATGAACGTGCTGCTCACCCGTCCCAGCATCGCCGGGGGCGTTTCCTTCTGGGAGAGGGTATTGGCGGGCACGATCACCACCGCGATCGCTGCCCCGATGGTCAGGGTGGCGAGGGCCGCGGTCCCCGTGTTGCGGAAGGCTCCCAACAGCGCGGCTCCCGCCCCCAGCCCCAGCAGGCCTGCCAGCACCACATTGGCCATGGGGCGATCTCTGGCGGCGCGGTGGACGACCGTGGTGCCGAGGATCAGGCCCACGCCCACCGAGGCGCTGATCATGCCGTAGAGCACGGTCCCCGCTCCCAGCGTGTCGCGCACGTACACCGAGATCAGCGGGCTGAACGAGCTGAGCATGAACATCGCCGCGGCCGAGGCGAGGAAGGCGAAGGAGAGCCCGCGGTGGGTGAAGATGAAGCGGTTGCCCTCCACGAACTCGTGGAAGAGCGCCCGCTGGGGACGTTCGCCGGCCGGCACAGCGCGGACGATGGCCAGCCGGCCGATCATCGCCGCGGAGAAGAGGAAGCTGCCGGCGTCCAGCCAGAAGCAGGCCTTCTCCGTCAGCCACGCCACCAGCGGCCCGGCCAGCGCGGGAGCGGCGATGCGCACGATGTAGAAGGCCTGGGCGAGCATGGCGTTCGCCGCCAGCAGGTCCTCCTTGGGCACCAGGGTGCGCAGGGCCACCGCCTGGGCCGGCCCGAAGAAGGTGGAGACCAGGCCGAGCAGCGCCATCACCAGGCAGATCTGGGGGACGTCGCGCACCACCACCAGCGAGGCGGCGATGCAGGCGCGCAAGAGGTCGCTGGCGATCATCACCCGCTTCACCGGCCAGCGGTCGACCAGCACTCCCGCCAGCGGGGCGGCGGCGGTGACGGGCACGAGGTAGGCGGCGGTGGCCAGGGCGACGTCCGCCGGAGTGCCGCGCATGCGGAAGGTGATCAGGCTGATCACCCCGAAGAGGGCGAGGAAGTCGCCGAACACGCTGACGAACTGCGCCGCCCAGAGGGTGCGGAAGGAGGGGTGGCGCAAGACCGCGCGCAGGCTGGCGGGGCCGGTGCTCACCCGCTCCGAAATAGCACGGCAGGCGCCCGCTCTGTTACGCTGATCCGCCGATGGATTCGATCAAGGTCGAGCAGCTCGTCAAGGACCAGGACTTCGACCTCCGCCTCGAGCTGCTCGCGGGGGAGAACGGCCTGGATCGCAAGGTGGTCAGCTCCCGCATCCAGAAGCCCGGCCTGGCCCTGAGCGGCTTCACCGAGCACATCCACAAGGACCGCCTCCAGGTCTTCGGCAACACCGAGATCAGCTACCTCGCCACCCTGCGCCACGACGAGGCGTTGAAGCGGGTGCGCAACCTCTTCCAGCTCCCCATCGCCTGCCTGATCGTCACCAAGAACCTGCCGGTGGAAGACTGGATGAAGCGCGAGGCCACCGACGCCCGGGTGCCGCTGTTGCGCACCAGCCACCTCTCCTCCACCTTCATCGACCACATCGAGCAGTTCCTCCAGGAGGCCCTCACCGCCAGCACCTCGGTGCACGGGGTGCTGATCGACGTGATCGGGGTGGGCGTGCTCATCCTGGGCAAGAGCGGCATCGGCAAGAGCGAGCTGGCGCTGGACCTGGTGACCCGCGGCCACCGGCTGGTGGCGGACGACATCGTCGACCTCAAGCGCAAGCAGGGCGGGTCGGTCTACGGGAGCGGGTCGGAGATCATCAAGCACCACATGGAGATCCGCGGCATCGGCATCATCAACATCAAGGACCTCTTCGGCGTCTCCGCGGTGCGGGAGCGGAAGAAGGTGGAGATGGTGGTGGAGCTGGTGGAGTGGGACGACAAGGTGGAGTACGACCGCCTGGGGGTGGAGGAGCAGAAGTACAACGTGCTGGACGTGGAGGTGCCGCTGCTGGTGGTGCCCGTGCGTCCCGGCCGCAACCTCACCACCATCGTGGAGGTGGCGGCGCGCAACCACCTGCTCAAGCTGCAGGGACACCACTCGGCCAAGGAGTTCCAGGAGAAGCTCTCCCGGGAGATCGCCCAGGCCGGCGTCACCCGCGGGATCGGCGACGAGGTGGAGTAGGTGGAGGCGGAGAACAACCCTCCCAAGCGGGGCGCGGACACGCACCGCATCGTGCTCGTCACCGGGCTCTCCGGCGCGGGGAAGTCGACGGCCACCAAGGCGCTCGAGGACCTGGGCTTCTTCTGCATCGACAACCTGCCGGTGATGCTCTTGCCCAAGCTCCTGGAGCTGGTCAGCCACGGCGCCAGCGACGAGGTGCAGCGCATCGCCATCGTGGTGGACGCGCGCGAAGGGCGCTTCCTGGACTCCACGCCCGCCGCCCTGGACGAGGTGCGCCGCGAGGGGCACCAGCTGGAGGTGATGTTCCTCGACTGCGCGGACGACGCGCTCATCCGCCGCTTCTCCGAGACCCGCCGCCGCCATCCCCTGAGCCCGGACGGCAGCGTGCCCGAGGGGATCACGGTGGAGCGGCAGATGCTCGGCCAGCTCCGCGCCCTGGCCGACCACATCGTCGACACCACGCGCATGAACGTGCACGAGCTGCGCGACACGGTGATCGCCAGGTTCGGCGGGCCGGGGCAGGACGACAAGCTGAACGTCACCCTGCTCAGCTTCGGTTTCCGCAACGGCATCCCGGCGGCCAGCGACCTGGTGTTCGACGTGCGCTTCTTGCCCAACCCTTACTTCGTCGAGGGGCTCAAGCCGCACCCGGGCACGGACCCGAGGGTGGCGCAGTGGGTGCTGGAGCGGGCGCAGACGCAGGAGTTCCTCGCCCGGCTGGAGTCGATGCTGCTGTACCTGATTCCGCAGTACCGGGCGGAGGGGAAGAGCTACCTGACGGTGAGCATCGGGTGCACCGGAGGACGGCACCGCAGCGTGACGCTGGCGGAGGAGCTGGGCCGGCGGCTGACGGAGAAGCACCGGGCGAACGTGAAGGTCACGCACCGGGATGTGGGCAAGGTCTAGTCGGAGCTCGCCTTCCTCAGGCCGGCGTCTGAGCGCTCCTGCCTCTCGTTCCGCTCGTCCGCGGCGGTGGGCGGGTTGAGCTCGACGGTGATCCTGCCGATCTGCCCCGTGAACGAATACGGCGGCGCGATCCCGTAATTCTCCACCACCGGCGTCTCCCCGTCCTCCCCGACGTCCGCTCCTTCGTCCGCGGAGAAGATGAACGCCTGCGTGCGCTCGAGCCGCCCCTCGGCCACCTTCTTGTCCCCGACCAGGAGCGAGATCTTCCCGCCCTTGCCCAGGCCGCCACCCTCGTAATCGAAAGCGAACCGGAGGGTCGCCTTTCCCGCGGGCAGCGGCGAGGGCGCCGCGATGGTGGTCCGCTTCAGCCCCAGGTAGTTGTACGTGTACGTGGGCTTGCCATTCTTGAGGTACAGGCTCCAGCCGCCAAACCGCCCCGCTTGCGCCAGGACCACCCCGTTCGCGCCGCCCTTGGGGATGGTCAGCTCGGCGGTGATGGTGTGCGAGCGGTTCTTGATGTTGATGAAGACGTTCTCGGACATCCCCTTCATCCCCGGAAACACGGTCAGGGAGGTGCGCCCCGCCATCAGGTCTGGCCTGCCGACGAGCGCGGCGTTGAAGCGTTCGAGCATCCGGTCGTCGAGGGGAAGCACGCGGTACTTGATCGCCTCGGCCACGAACAGGTCCTGCATCTCCTTCAGCTTGGCAGGATTCTTCGCCGCCAGGTCGGTGGCGAGGCTGAAGTCGCTGCGCGCCTCGTAGAGCTCCCAGACGTCATTCTCGAAGGTGGCCCGGGCCTTCGGCTCCCAGGGCGCGCGGTGCACGGTCCCGGCCAGCCAGCCGTCCTGGTAGACGGCGCGGTTGCCGAAGATCTCGAAGTACTGAGTCAGGTGGCGGTCCTTCGCCTGCGCGTCGGCGAAGCTGTAGACCATGCTCACGCCTTCGATCGGCGTCTGCGGCACGCCGTTCACCACCTTCGGCTCGGGCAGGCCAGCGGCCTCCAGGATGGTGGGGGCGATGTCGATCACGTGGTGCCATTGCGAGCGGATCTGGCCCTTGCCCTGGATGGACTTCGGCCAGAACACCACCATCCCGTTGCGGGTGCCGCCGTAGCTGGAGGCGACCTGCTTCGTCCAGGTGAACGGCGTGTCTCCGGCCACCGCCCAGCCAGCCGCGTAGTGGTTATAGGTGGTGGGGCCCCCGAGCTCGTCGTAGTGCTTGAGGATCTCCGGCACGCTCTCGGAAACGCCGTTGAAGTAGGTGGCCTCGTTGAAGAGGCCGTGCATTCCCCCTTCGGCGCTCGCGCCGTTGTCGCCGGCGATATAGAAGATCAGCGTGTTGTCGAGCTGGCCGGTCTCCGCGACGGCGTCGATCAGCCGGCCCACCTCGGCGTCGGTGTACTCGGCGAAGCCGGCGAAGACCTCCATCTGGCGGGCAAAGAGCTTCTTCTCCTCGGCGGAGAGCTTGTCCCAGTCCTGGATCGCTTCGGGCTTCGGCGCGAGCTTCGTCCCCGCGGGCACCACGCCGAGCTGGATCTGCCGGGCGAGCGTCGCCTCCCGCAGTTTGTCCCAGCCCTGGTCGAACTTGCCCTTGTACTTCGCGATCCATTCCTTGGGGACATGGTGGGGCGCGTGCGTCGCTCCCGGCGCGAAGTAGATGAAGAAGGGCCGATCCGGCGTGAGCGACTTGACCGACCGCATCCAGCCGATCGCCTGATCCGTCATATCCGTCATGAAGTGGTACTTCGGGTTCCTGGGAAGCTCGACCTTGGTCATCCCGTCATAGACCGCCGGCGACCACTGGTTGGTCTCCCCGCCCATGAACCCGTAGAACTTGTCGAACCCGTTGCGGGTGGGCCATCGGTCGGTAGGTCCGGAGGGGCTGACCTCCCAGGCGGCCGTCTCGTGGTTCTTCCCGAAATGCGCAGTGCTGTAGCCGTTGTAGCGGAGCATCATCGCCAGCGGGGCGATGCTCTCGGGACGCTGCCCGGTGTTCCCCGGATACGCGGTCGCGGTCTCCATGATGGACCCGGTGTTGTTCATGTGGTGGTTGCGCCCCGTGAGCAGCGCCGAGCGGGAGGGGGAGCAGAGAGCGGTGGTGTGGAACTGGTTGTAGCGCAGGCCGCCCCGGGCAAGCCGGTCCAGGGTGGGCATGTGGATCGGTCCGCCGAACGCGCTCGACTGGCCGAATCCCATGTCGTCGATGAGCACGATCAGCACGTTCGGCGCTCCCGCGGGCGCCTCGACCTGGAAGCGGGGCGGGGGCGGCGGCGCGTTGCGGATGTCCAGCACCTTGCTGTGCTCGATCTCCGGTTCGGCGATGGGCAGGGTGGTGCGATCCGGGGCCGCCTGTTGAGCCTGGACGGTACCGGGCGCGAACCACGCCAACACGAACCAGACGGCGGAGATGGATGCCGCTCTTGCCATGAGCCTGCCCTCGATTCCGAAATGGAAAGCCGGACAGCATGCAGGGTCCGGGAGCAGGCGATATTAGACTTTGGGTGTACCGGGCGGCGCTCAGCTCTTCTTCATGTCGTCCCGGCTGAGGACGCGCTTCTCCACGCACAGCGCCGCCACCGAGCGCAGCACCAGCGCGGCCTTCTCCATCGAAGTGCGCAAAGCCTCGATGGCGGAAAGGTCGTCTTCCCGCAGATCGTCGCGCCCGATGGGCCCCGGGCGGGTGACCGGGGTGAACAGCTCCTCGAAGGTGAAGGCGGGCGCCGGCGGGTCGCTGATGGGCGGCGGCGGAGGCGCGCTGGGCGTGCGGGGCGGAGGCTGGGGCCCCGTCGGCGTCTTCTCCACCCCGAGCTGCCTGGCGATCTTCGAGAGCGCGCTGTTCTCGAGGTCGTCGGCCACGTTCACCACCTCGAAGGTCGAGCTGTCGTCCGCGCTCTCGACGGCGATGGCCTCCAGCTTGGCGGTGTCCACGTGCTCGGGCTGGTTGCTGTTCCCGGGCGCTTCGTCGTAGAGCGTGCGCACCGCCCGCAAGATCTCGGTCGGACCGGCCACCGCCGGCCGCACGCGCTTGCCCGTCTTGCGCTTCACCACCCCGATGAACTCCTGGTCGGTGGGATCGGCCATCGCCAGCCAGAGCAGCTCGCCGTTCTCGCGCAAGGCGACCGGGAGCACGAAGCGGTCGGAGCAGGTGCGGGCGTCCATCAGCGCCAGCGCGGCCGGCTCGGGGGGCGTCATCGCCAGGTCGATCCGGGGCAACCCGAGCTCGACGGAGATGGCCCGGGCCATGGTGCCCTCGGTGGCGTAGCCCATCTCCGCCACCTGCTGCACCACGTGCCCGCCGGCGCTCGACCGCGACCGGCTCAGCACGGCGTCGTGCTGGCGCTCGTCGAGGATCTGGATCTTCACCAGGAGATCGGTGATCGAGGCCACGGCACCTTCCCCGGATGACGATACTCCCATTCGGGGGGAGCGCGAGAATGCGCTCGGGCTCGGGCCGGAGAGCGGGCGGACAAGCGCCAACTTGCCGTATTAGTGATGGATTTTGCGGGCCCCCCGCTACGCCCGCAGCACCGTGACGTTCTCCGACGCGCCGGTCGGCTTCCCCTCCCGCGGCCCATGCTCGCCCACGGGGCGGACGCCGGAATCGGGCGGGGTGAGCTGGACCAGGTACTCCCCGGTGAAGCAGGCGTCGCAGAAGGTGCGAGCCTCGGCCTGCGCCGCTCCGTGCATCCCGTCCCGGGAGAGATAGCCCAGCGAGTCCGCGGTGATGTACTTGGCGATCTCCTTCTCCGTATGCGAGGCGGCGATCAGCTCGCTGCGCACCGGGGTGTCGATGCCGTAGTAGCAAGGCCAGCGGGTAGGGGGGGCGCTGATGCGCAGGTGCACCTCCCGCGCCCCGGCGTCGCGGATCATCTTCACGATCTTCCGGCTGGTGGTGCCGCGCACGATGGAGTCGTCCACCACCACCACCCGCTTGCCGCGCACCACCTCGGGAACCGGGTTGAGCTTCAGCTTCACCCCGAAGTGGCGGATGGACTGCGAGGGCTCGATGAAGGTCCGCCCCACGTAGTGGCTGCGGATCAGGCCCAGGTCGTAGGGGATGCCGCTCTGCTCCGCGTAGCCCAGGGCCGCCGGCACGCCCGAGTCGGGCACCGGGATCACCACGTCGGCCTCCACCGGGGCCTCTACCGCCAGCCGCCGGCCCATCGCCTTGCGGGCCGCGTACACGCTGCGCCCGAACACCTGCGAGTCGGGGCGGGCGAAGTACACCAGCTCGAAGATGCACTTGCCGGAGCGCTGCCGGGGCAGGCTCTGCACCGTGCGCAG